>CAYNGS010000621.1:0-2410 GCA_964396625.1 uncultured Flavipsychrobacter sp. | reverse complement strand
CGCACCTTCAACCGCCGCCAAGTGATTTGCCGCCACCCAACCACTCGGCCACGCATCGAAGGCAAACTTATTTGGCGCCGAGCACCTTGGCGAATTCGTCCTCGGCGAAGCCGATCAACAGGGTCGAACCGCGTCGGATCACGGGAGCCCGCAACTTGCCACTGGGGCCGATGATGTGCGCGAGCAGAGTCTCGTCGTCGGGCGGATCGCGCTTCATGTCGTAGTCGAGAAAAACGACGTCAGGATTCATATCGAGCCTTGCCAGACAGTCCACTCCATTATCGAAAAGTATATTATTGTTATAACCGAGGTTTACAAGATGGCGGTGAAAGCGCATTCTGCAATGTGCATCGTCGTCAACAATAAAGAATTTCGGGTTTCGTACATTGGCCATTTCGTTCAATTTTGAAATATTATCACCAATTTGGTGCCAGAAATATAAATGATTGATTTATAGCTAATTGCAATCGCTTAAAATCGAAACCCTTTCCATTGAATAGATTATTTTCCAAAAAACGGAAAAAATAATCGTAAATTGTTTTCCTGTTATTGATTAAAGTATATTTTTGCGTTTTATGTAATCTTATTTTGACTTCATGGAGCATTTCAGAATATTTATTGTAGAGGATGATCCCTGGTATGGCGAAATATTGGGGTATCATTTATCTCTTAATCCGGATCATGAAATATACCGGTACACGACAGGTAAGGACTGTCTGCAAAATTTATCTAAGAAACCCGGCCTGATCAGCATCGACTACTCGCTGCCCGACATGAATGGCGTGGACCTGCTTAAAAAAATAAAAGAGCATAACCAGAATATTCCTGTTGTGGTGATCAGCGGGCAGGAAGATATAGCTACCGCTGTGGACCTGCTGAAAAAGGGGGCTTCGGATTACTTCATTAAAGACGACAACACTAAGGAACTGCTATGGAATGCGGTGAACAGGATCAAGGAACGGCAGTCGTTAGTGGAGGAAGTGGAAACGCTGAAAGAAGAGCTGGGCCAGAAATATGAATTCAACAAAGCGATCAAGGGGAACAGCCCATCTATTCTGAAAATATTCTCGCTACTTGAAAAAGCGTCGCGCACAAACATCAATGTGTCGATAACAGGCGAGACCGGCACTGGTAAGGAGGTTGTAGCGAAAGCAATACATTATAATTCGGAGCGAAAGAAAAAACCTTTTGTGGCCGTAAACATGGCGGCGATACCGAGGGAGCTGATAGAGAGTGAATTGTTCGGGCATGAGAAAGGAGCATTTACGGGAGCGCTTGCGCGCAAGGCCGGAAAATTTGAAGAGGCCAATAAAGGAACAATTTTTCTGGATGAGATAGCTGAGCTGGACCTGAGCCTGCAAAGCAAGATACTGCGGGTACTGCAGGAAAGAGAACTGGTGCGCGTAGGTGGCAATGAAAAAGTGACCCTGGATGCGAGACTCATCGTTGCAACGCACAAAAACCTGCTGGATGAGGTGAAAAAAGGAACCTTTCGCGAAGACCTTTTTTACCGTGTTATGGGGCTGCCGATTGATCTGCCGCCACTGCGCGAGAGAGGCAATGACATACTTCTGCTGGCAAAGTACTTTTTGGATGAATTCTGCAAAAGCAACAAGCTAAAGGGCATAACTATTGCCCCAGATGCAATGGAAAAGCTGATGAAGTATAATTATCCGGGTAACGTGCGGGAGTTAAAGGCCGTGATCGACTTGTCGGCTGTGATGTGTGATGAGGAGACCATAAAAGCGGGAGACATTTACTTCGCTTCGGTTTCTTCGACCGAGGTGTCTGTGAACGAAGAGAAGACTATGAAGGACTATACCATAGATATCATTAAGCATTTTCTTAAAAAATACGACAACAATGTGATCAAAGTGGCAGACAAACTGGATATCGGCAAGTCTACCATATACAAGATGATACAGAACAAAGAAATTACCCTGAACTAATAAAATATGACCGCCGAGGCTTTAAAAAAAGAGCTTGAAAAAGAGAGGGCAGCGCGAGCTGCTGCGGAGCGTCAGCTTTTGAAGTTAGAGGAAGAAATAAAGGCAGTCAGGAGTGCGGAGCTATCCAGCCAAAGCACAAATACCGCGTTAGAGGACACCAATAACCGACTGCGGGAATTGATCTCAAATCTGCCGCACGGGATGATCGTCATTGACGAGAACAGGTATGTTGTATTCGCGAACGAATTATTTTGTACACTTTTCGGAATTTCCGCACCTGCAGAAACGCTCATCGGAAAGCATGCGACTGAAATTGCAGATCTGATAAATCATGCGTTCAAGGACCCTGAGCAGGTAGCCGCGAGAGCAAAGGAACTGCTGACCAACCAAAAGGTAGTGCTCGATGAGGAAATAGAACTATCGAACGGGAAAATATACTTTAGGGACTACATACCTGTATT
>CAYNGS010000620.1:0-2412 GCA_964396625.1 uncultured Flavipsychrobacter sp. | reverse complement strand
CTCAGTATGTGCTACTCCCAAAACTGCGAATTGCTCTGGTATCCAACTATCTAAATACAAATTATAAATAGCAGGCATCAGTTTTCTCCATGTAAGATCGCCACCCGCTCCGAAAATAACGATGACTGTCGGGCCAATTTTTATTGCTGATTCCATTACTGCTGTTTTTGATCCCACTGGGTATGAAAAATGCCTTTACGGTCAACGCGTTCATACGTATGAGCGCCAAAATAGTCTCTTTGTGCCTGTATCAGGTTAGCTGGCAGCCAACCACTCCTATATGCGTCAAAGTATGCCACTGAGGCCATCATTGCCGGTATCGGCACACCTGTATCAACTGCAGTTTTTATTGCAAGCCTGAACCCATCCTGGCATTGTTCCAGTTTAAGCGCCAGCTCTGTATTTACCATTAAATTTGCCAACGCCGGATCATCTGAATATGCCGAAAAAATGTCTTCCAGCAATGCGGATCGGATGATACAGCCGCCGCGCCATATACTGGCGACCTCAGCGAGCTTCAAATCGTACTTATATTCCTGTGAAGCGCGTAGCAAAAGGGACATACCCTGAGCATATGCAGTGATCATAGAAAAATAAAGTGCATTCTCTAACCAATCTATCAGCTCACTGTCATTCCCCTTGAAAACGACCCTATGCCATTGTAACATTTTTTGGGCAGCTACCCGCTCATCTTTCAGCGCTGAAAGATCGCGTGCAGAAACAGAAGCATCGATAACAGGAATTGGCAGGTACAGACCCATCGCACTTTCTGACGTCCATTGACCTGTTCCGTTTTGCTTGGAACGATCAAGGATCATATCAATGAGCCTGTTGTCGGTGAGGTCATCATTTTGAACAAAAATATCGGCAGTGATCTCTATAAGGTATGATCTCAACCGACCTTCATTCCATTTTGAAAAGACCTTATGCAGGTCATCGTTACTTATGTCAAGACATTCCTTAAGGAGCTGATATGCTTCCGCTATCAATTGCATCAGCCCATACTCTATGCCGTTATGCACCATTTTCACATAATGGCCTGCAGAACCCGGTCCTAGCCAAGCAACACAAGGCTCATTATCCACTTTTGCAGAAACGGCCTTAAGCATCGGGGCGACCCTTTCATAAGCTTCTTTTGCACCTCCTGGCATTATACTTGGTCCATAACGCGCACCATACTCGCCGCCAGAAATACCAACACCCATAAACTTCATTTGTTCATTGGCAAGCTGCGCCGTGCGCAAATCTGTGTCCGTAAAATGAGAATTACCGCAGTCCATGATCAGGTCATCTTTTGACAAAAAAGGCCTCAGTTCGGCAATAACAGCATCCACAGCCTTGCCAGCCGGTACCAGCAGCATGATTACTTTCGGAGATTTCAATGCAGCAATAAAATCTTCGAGCCTGCTCGCGCCGAATATCTTCCTACCGCCAGCCTTTTTTCCCAGTTCATTTACCTTTTCAACATCTTTGTCAAACCCCGCAACACTATATCCATGATCACACATATTGTAAACTAGGTTGCGGCCCATGGTACCTAACCCTATCATTCCATAATCGTAGTCTTGTGCTGGCATTTTATGAATTTTACTTACTGTTTATGAAATTTGCACGTTCTTATGAATTCTTTTGCTGCTGCCAACCCCTGGAAATGCAACGTTTGCAAGCCAACAGACGCCGCTACCTCGACAAGCAGCAATCTATCATCAACATAAAGTGCATTTGCCGGAAGAGTATGTGAAACATCGCAAGCCATTTGCAACATGCTTTTATCTGGCTTGTGCAAACGCACATAGCAGGAGGATATGTACGCATCAAACAGCTGATCTAATTTGAATTTATTGATCCTGTATTCATTTAGCTCCCTTCCCTCATTGCTTACCGCTATAGCTTTAAGATGCTGTTGCTGTTTTAATTCTTTGAAAAAATCGATACAACCGTCCAAAGCCTGAGATTGCTGAAACATGAATGCTTTAAAGGTCTCCTTTGAAAACGGTCGCTCTTTATAAAAGATCACCTCGTTTAAATAGTCATCAAAAGTTATCTTGTCTATTTCGTAAGTGTCAAAAGATATCTGATGGCGCTCTTCCACTTCATCTTTATCCAAGCCGAATTTTTCTATAGCCTTATACCGCGACTCATGTCCCCATCCGTTGGTAAGCAACACACCGCCAATGTCCAAAAACAGTGTTTTGATCTTGCCTTGTACTATATTGCCGTGCATGTTACATTTTGTTTGATGCCTTTATTGAGTTCCATATTTTTTCCAACCCTTTAACTATGTCGTTGCCTAAATTGATACGGATCACCCTGCGGCCTTTATCATCCAGCGAACGAAAATCGCCGAGCGATTGCGCCTCATGCAACGTGCCAAAGCCAAACTGTTCGCCAGGTATGGGCAGGTCGCTATCC
>CAYNGS010000619.1:0-2414 GCA_964396625.1 uncultured Flavipsychrobacter sp. | reverse complement strand
TGGCTCGCGCTAGGCGCGTAGGTTCCAGTTCGGATAGCATTCTCCACCTCTGCCGTGCCAATGCGGTGGCCACTTACATTCAGCACATCATCTACCCTGCCCGTGATGCGATAGAAGCCGCTTTCATCGCGATAGCATCCGTCACCGGTAAAGTACAGGTCATGGTAGGTTGCAAAATAGTTGAGACGGCAGCGCTCATGATCGCCATAGGTAGTGCGAATGATAGAAGGCCATGGAAACCTGATGCAAAGATTGCCGCTAACATCATTTCCTTCAATTTCCACGCCTTGCTCGTCAACCAATAACGGCTGTACGCCGGGCAATGGCAATGTGGCATAGCCCGGCCTGGATGGCGTAACCCCGGCAAGACCGGAGATCATTATTCCGCCGGTTTCGGTTTGCCACCAGGTATCTACAATGGGGCAGCGGGAGTTACCGATATGCTTGTCGTACCAATGCCATGCTTCCTCATTGATCGGTTCGCCAACGCTGCCCAGCACTTTCAGGCTATCGAGGCGCTTACCTTCGAGCGGCTTGAGGCCGTATGCCATAAGGCTGCGTATAGCCGTGGGCGCTGTATACAATATGTTCACTTTGTGCTTGTCCACAATATCCCACAGGCGGCCGGCGTCGGGCCATGTCGGCAGGCCTTCATACATCAGCGATGTTCCACCGGCACACAGTACGCTGTAAACGATGTAAGTATGGCCGGTTATCCAGCCGATGTCCGCAGTACAAAAATGAATATCGCCTTTCTGATACTGAAACACATTTACGAAAGAGTAGGTAGAATATACCATGTACCCCGCGGATGAATGCACAACGCCCTTCGGCTTGCCGGTAGAGCCCGATGTGTAAAGTATGAACAGCGGGTCTTCCGCATCCATTTCTTCAGCAGGCACAACTGGTACCGGATGGCTTTCGACAATTTTTATTTCGTCGTCCCACCATACATCCCGGCCCTTTATCATGCTCACCGGTGTATGGGTGCGCAGGTAAACGATCACCCTTTTTACAAACGGGCAGGCCACCAGTGCATCGTCAATAATATTTTTAAGCGGAATGTCCTTCCCTCCCCTGAATGCTCCATCACAGGTAATGATATACTCCGCCTGTGCATCCTGAAGGCGATCGGCTATGCTTTGCGCACTAAAGCCACCGAATATAACGGAATGTATAGCACCAATGCGTGCGCAAGCCAGCATGGTAACGGGAAGTCCCGGCACCATACCCATGTAGATGCATACCCGGTCGCCTTTCTTCACGCCATTATTCCGGAGCACCTGTGCGAACTGATTCACTTTGAAATGCAATTGCCTGTAAGTGAGGGTTTCGTGCGGTTCGTCCTTGCTGTTCGGCTCCCATATCAGTGCGGGCCTGTCGCCGGCAGCTTTGAGGTGCCTGTCGAGGCAATTCTCGGTGATGTTGAGCTTTCCATTAATGAACCATTTCACGTCAGGCTGCTTAAAATTCCATTCGAGCACGTTGTCCCATTTTTTGCGCCATAGAAAATGATCAGCGACATCGCTCCAGAATTCTTCCGGATGCGCCACACTCTTTTGCCATGCCTGTTTGTATTCGTCGTACGAGGTTATCTGAAGTGACATAATAATATTGTTTAGTTTCTAAAATTTGCGATCCTCCGATGCGCTCAAAAATAAAAATCCCCTGTCATTTAACTACAGTTTCTGCTATGCGCTTTTCAGCGTCGGGTCAGTTGTTTTAGTAGCACGGAGCGCAGGGTACCACGAGGTAAGCAGACCGACCGTCAGTATCGTAGCGAGTACCATCAGGATATCGCTGAACACAATTTTTACCGGGTATGCGTCCATAAGAAAAGAGCCGCCGCCAAGTTTTACAAAACCATATTTTTCCTGAACAAGGCATATTATACAACCAAGTGCGATGCCGATGAGGCCACCCACAAGCGCCCACAGTATTCCTTCCAGGAGAAAGACCTTCCTGATGGTTGCCGGCAGCGTGCCCATCGTTTTTAAAATCGCGATGTCCTTTTGTTTTTCGAGCACAAGCATCGACAGCGCGCCAACCATATTGAAAGAAGCAATAAGCAGTACCAGCACGAGGATGGCGTATACTGCCCATTTTTCGCCACCCATTACCATGTACAAAGTTCTATTTTGCTCGTAACGGTTTTCAACTTTATAAGCGCTTCCGAGCAGTTGCCGCAACTGTTCTTTTATTTTTTTTATTGATCCCGCGTCGGCGCTTACCTCCACAGAGGAGTAGCTGCCCGGCTGATGAAAAAGTTCCTGCACAAGCGACAGCGGTGCAAGCACATACTTGCTGTCGAACTCGTCCTGTATGCGAAACACGCCAGCCGGGTGCAATTTCAACGATTGAAAAGCAGACAACGGATCGGCAGTAGGGTCTGTGACCGAGGGGTTTGGGTAATA
>CAYNGS010000618.1:0-2415 GCA_964396625.1 uncultured Flavipsychrobacter sp. | reverse complement strand
AATGTGAGAAGCACCACCACCGCTCATGACAGTACTACGCTTTATGTGGACGATATAAATATTTACCCCTCCACAACGGCCGCAGTGACGATGACGCAAAACACCCAATCGACAAAATGCTATCCCAACCCGGCAAGCACTACCCTATTCATTGAAACTAGCGACTACAAAAACACAACGGCGACAGTATATAACCTAAGCGGGCAAAAAGTAATGACCAGTGTTTTGCGCGGAAACACAACAGAGATGAATATTGCTTCATTACCCAGCGGGTTATACCTGGTGCGCCTGCTCGACAATGGCAATACCGTCTATGAAACAAAAGTTATAAAGGAAGAGTAGCGGTTCATTATTCTTGTCTTCTTGTACTGCTACGCTAACGTAAAAACGCCTGATGAGACGTCCAAATCCTCCAAGAGCCCCTTTTTAAAAATTTAGTGCATACAGTGACGGTCAATTAGATGTAAATTTGTAACGATAAGTAAACCCAAGTATTGATAGGTATTTTTTCGGAAAGTTCTTGAAATTAATCGACCAAAAAATAAAGTAATTGACTTTCAACTAGTTAGGTCTCGGGTTCGAGTCCCAACGGGATCTTAACAAAAAACTCAAGCGAGACGCTTGCGTTTTTTATTAAGACGAAGAGTGAGACGGTTCGATTAGTGGGTCCGGCTTCGGGGACTTTTTTCATTACTAAAAGCAGGATTCATATCTGCGTGGCGGACGAGAGTTCAGTCTCTCTCTTTCGCTTTTTAAAAAGCAAAGCTCATAAACGATCATGTTTAAGGCTTTTAGTTAGCATAAACTTTACCATTCAATTCAAGTTCTTTGTTACCAGATGACTTGAGGCGTACCAACCATTGCGGAAAGATGATTAATTAGCCAGCAACATGAACTTCTACTTGCGTGGCACCCATTTTTATGAATACCAAGTCATCTTGCTTACCTGCGCCATTGAAATCAGCCAGCAGCCATCTGTTTCAGGGGAAAATGTAGATCCAGTCTCCCATATACGTATTCAGACGAATCGCAGCACATACAATAGATATAGGATGACCTTTGATCAATATACAGATACACCTTTTGCCTTTTATCTTATAAGGAGAGGTGGTCTGTTGCTAACTATTCATAACAGGGATACCGGCTATCAAATCTTTGTGCCCTCAGTTTCCAGAATCATATATTGTACGGGCGACAAAGGCTTCGTATCTTTGTATTCACAAAAATTTAATGATTATTGATTAGAAAAAAGCATTAACTCATATAAGAGATAGCGAAGTTTACCTTTTCCGCAACTAAAAAACCGCGAATTTTTTACCGAACGCTGGAAAATGTAGGACTCCGCGCCCCCAAGGGCGTGGCCTTCTTACATTCTAAGCGTTCGGGCCCTCGCGGTGCCTTTAGTGCTAGATGTAAGCCGAGGTTCACGCCCCCTCTTTTTTACAAAAATCGCCATCGGAACCTCTGGCAACAAAACAATTGTTGCATGGATACAATCTCAAAAACATTTAAATCAGGTTATTTCTTCCGCCTGATAAGAAAGGATTACAATCCTTTTACTCCGGACATCATTACCATTGATGATCAGACAATCTACCATAAACGAAGACGATGGTATTTGCTCTCTACTAACTATCAGAAATATCACTTTCAAAGCATTATAGGGTTTGACGTCAGAACCGAACTATTTGGGGCCGACCTCGTTATTGATACAAATGGCTCGAGTGCAATCCATATTCGGGGATTTTCCAAGAGCAATGCTAAAAGAATCTCCGCTGTGTGTAGCGAGTTAATTATCAAGAACGCTCCAAGAAACATTATTGACTCCCTTAATTCCAGCCTAAATAAGCTTACACAAAGCAAAGATCTCCCTAACAGTATAGCCGACGAGTTGGTAAAGCTAAAACGCTTACTGGATGATAATTCGATCACTCAGGATGAATTTGATAAACTTAAACAAAAATTCTTCAACAGCTAAAATCACACTAAAATGAGGAAAAGAATAATTCTATCTGCACTCACAAGTCTCCTAACCACAATAAATGTACAGGCTCAGACCATCAACACCATCGCCGGAAACGGAACAGGGTTAGACGGCAGTCCAGCAATTTCAGCATCTTTGTCACAGCCATATAATATTACTTTCGACCATACGGGTAATCTCTATATAGCGGATTACCTGCATAACAGAGTTAGAAAAGTATCTGCTTTGACGGGTATCATTACTACTGTCGCAGGAAACGGAACTGCAGGTTTTTCGGGAGATGGCGGTCCGGCAACAAATGCTGAATTGTTTCTTCCTTCTGGAGTAATATTGGATACTGCTGGTAATGTATACATTGCCGATTATGGAAATAATAGAATCAGGAAAGTAACTGAATCGACAGGTGTTATAACAACCTTTGCCGGAAATAG
>CAYNGS010000617.1:0-2423 GCA_964396625.1 uncultured Flavipsychrobacter sp. | reverse complement strand
ATACGGTATCTGAGTCAAAACCATATTTGCCTATATACCTTACTGAGACCCTTTCTGACTACTATTTCCGGCGCCACCCCAAAAAGCAACGGGAGTTCATCAAAGGCAGTATGGTAAAAGGTGTGAACAACGAGAACGTGGTAAAGTGGCTCGGGACACTACACCAAAATGTAAATATTTACAGGAACTACATACCGGTTTTTGATAAAAAGTTTGTGAGCCCAATAAGCGATGCCGGGCTGTTCTACTATAACTATAAGATCCGGGATACGCAGCAGGCCTACGGGCATAATATTATACTTGTACAATTTACCCCGAGGCGTGAAGGGGAAAGCTGCTTTGCCGGAGACTTTTGGGTGGTAGATTCCATTTACGCTATTCAGCGTATGAGTATGGACGTGTCCAAAATGTCAAACATCAACTGGGTGGATCGGGTAAGTCTTTACCAGGAATTTGCGCCGGTCGACAGCTTCTGGTTCTTATCAAAAGACAAGTTTATTGCCAACTTCACGGCCTATAATTCGAACAAACTACCGGGTATGATAGGACGGAAGACAACAACGTACCATCATGTGGTGGTCAATGATACGTCGGTTGAGAATGTGCTGGATGACTCACAGTGGAAAGAAGAAGTGATAAAGCTGGATTCGGTGACCAAGAAGAAAGACGACTGGTGGGTGAAGAACCGTCCCGACACACTCACTAAAAATGAAAAAGCAATTTATAAGATGGTGGACACCATAAACCAGATGCCAATAACCAAGGTTTATAAAAATCTTATAACATTTATTGCAAGCGGCGTAAAGGACGTTGGGCCAATACAATTGGGGCCGTATTACTATTTGTACAGCACCAATTCGGTTGAGGGAAACAGGTTCAGGATATCGCTCGGTACACCTCGGTCGCTTAAGAATCAACACTTTACGGGCTTTGTTGCCTACGGCACCAAGGACGAACAGTTTAAGTACGGGGTTACGGGACTTTGGATATTTGACCGCCGACCGCGCACTACGCTTTATAGCTATTATATCCACGACATCAACCAGACTAACAACTACTATGACCAGTTGGGGTCTGATAACATATTCAGCGCTCTATTCAGAAAGCCAGGTATACCCTGGAAACTTGCTTTTTCCGACGACCAGCGCCTGGAGTTTTATAAGGAATATTTCAACGGTTTTAGCCATAAATTTATCATTCAGCACAGGGACTTCACGCCATATGCCCCGCTGCCTTCCGCCGGTATTTTTTATGACTATAAAGGCAGGCCTGCGAACGATGTGGTAAGCAGTGAGGCTGGGGTAGAGTTGCGTTTTGCCTATAAGGAGACTTTCCTGGAAGGGCAGTATTACCGCCTGAATGTGGGCAGTAAGTATCCCATATTAAACCTCTCGTTTACAACAGGGTTTAAAAACGTATTGAACAGTGGCTACGAATACCAAAAGGTGCGTTTTGCAGTTACCGAGAGCATAAATATTCCTCCGTTCGGCCATCTGTATTATAATTTGTTTGCCGGTAAATATTTTGGAACGCTGCCATATCCTCTATTAGAAATACATCCCGGAAATGAATACCTGTACTACAACCAGTATGCCTTTGAAATGATGAACACATACGAATTCATAAGCGACCAGTACGCAGGCTTCAATGTAGAACATAACATTGGTGGGGGCATATTTAATCATATTCCACTGCTGAAACGGCTGAAATGGCGGCAATTCTGGACTGCAAAGGGCCTGATCGGGTCGCTTAGTGAATCCAATCAGCAGTTGAACCTCACGGGTGCCTACCCCTTCCGTACACTGAAAGGCGATCCGTATCTGGAGTTGGGCACCGGCATCTCAAACATTTTCCAGGTTTTCAGGATAGATGTCTGCTGGCGCGTGGCGCCGGCCCCGCTGCCCGAGGAGTCGAAGGAGAAATATTTTGGTGTTTTCGGCAGTGTACGCTTTCAATTCTAATGAACGCCAATGTTGACGGCATCATTTTTTTTGCATGACTGTAAAGCGTATTTTTTTTGTTAGCGATTTGTTATCGACGATAAAAAATGTTAGTATGTGGATAAAGTATTTTAATAGCAAGAATTAAATATTTTTATTTTGGGTGCCCATGGAGACATTATCTAATTTATTCAAGAAATCAGAAGTTTTCAGTGAAGAATTTGATAAAATATTTCCCTCTAAACCATTCACCAAGTTCAACATACTGAATTACATTTCTTCGTGCACGGAGATGGTGTTAGGCGAAGCCCGGCAACGATTTCCGACCAGGCGGCTGAAATTTATTAATCCCTTATTTATCGTTGACGGAGAAATCTTTCCCGCCTCAAATTTGCCAGGCGACGATACGATCTTAAAACTGACACATCCCTTTTTTGGATTAGTGCAGTCGAAGACGATCATACCACTATCCATCCCGATCAT
>CAYNGS010000616.1:0-2433 GCA_964396625.1 uncultured Flavipsychrobacter sp. | reverse complement strand
TAAAGTGCGTTTCACTATGGTTGCGATTATAGGCGGTAACCAACTCCCAGCCCTGTTTGGCTACATAGTTTATAGCCTCGGCTTCGGTAGCAAATTTCAACTTATTGCCGGCAGCATCGCGCAACTTGGTAAACCTTGGTCTGGCGTCACCATCCACATGCATTTCAGCAATGAAGTTTTTAAAGTTCGGCTTGTACACGACCAGGTCGCAATATTTCACCGTATTTTGTGCAAAAACGCCAGCCGTGGAGCAAAGTGTAAAAGCGGAGATCAGAAGTAGCTTTCTCATATCAGTATGTGTTTTATTTAGATGCAACAACTAATATGCCATATAATCTTAAAGAAAGTATAAAGAAGTCGGCTCGATTTACAATAATCAATTCACAGATAGTTGGCAAATAGCGCTTCTTGCATATTTCTACATTAAGCTATCTTCGCACTCAATTTTCAAAAGGAAATTATGTATAACACAGGGTATAGAACGTGCAGTTGCGGGGAGTTGCGGCTGGAGCATGCCGGCCGTATGGTTACGCTTTCGGGGTGGGTACAAACCGTCCGCAAATTCGGGAGCATCACCTTTATGGATCTGCGCGACCGTTATGGCATATCGCAATTATATTTCAGCGAACACATGAACGGCTTGCTCGATGCCAGGCCTGTCGGCAGGGAGTTTGTGATACAGGTCACCGGCAAAGTAGTGGAGCGCACTAATAAGAATCCTAAAATGCCCACCGGCGACATAGAGATAGAGGTGGCTGAGATCAATATACTCAATAGCGCGGCCACGCCACCATTCACTATAGAGGAAGAAACCGATGGTGGCGATGAATTGCGAATGAAATACCGCTACCTCGACCTGCGCCGGCCGGTGCTGCGACGCAATATGGAGCTGCGCTACAAAGTGAATCGCTCAGTGCGTAATTACCTTGATAGCCAGGGTTTCTGGGATATCGAAACGCCCTTTCTCATCCGGTCTACACCTGAGGGTGCCCGCGACTTTGTGGTGCCTTCGCGAATGAACGAAGGACAATTCTACGCACTGCCGCAGAGCCCGCAAACGTTTAAACAATTGCTCATGGTGAGCGGGTATGACCGGTATTACCAGATCGTAAAATGCTTTCGCGACGAGGACCTCCGCGCCGATCGTCAGCCCGAGTTTACACAGATCGATTGCGAAATGAGCTTTGTTGGTCAGGAAGACATACTGAATATGTTTGAAGGCCTGTTCAAACATGTATATAAAGATGTGAAAGGGAGGGAGCTGGACTACGCTTTTCCCCGAATGACATGGGATGACGCGATGTGGCACTACGGCAATGATAAGCCCGATATCAGGTTCGAAATGAAGGTAAAAAACCTGAAGGCCAACAACCAGGTACTTTGCGAGGCACTCAACGGAGTGGACTTCGCTGTGTTTAATAATGCTGAGAGTGTGCTTGCGATCGCCGTTTCCGGCGCCGGCGAGTATACCCGCAAACAGCTTGATGAGCTTACAGAATGGGTGAAACGCCCGCAGATAGGTATGAGTGGGGTAGTGAATGTGAAATGCAATGCAGATGATACTTTTAAGAGCAGCGTAGATAAATTTTTCAGTGCGGACAAACTAAAAGAGTTGGCCGCCTTCTGCGATGCCAGTGCCGGCGACCTGATTCTCATACTGGCGGGGGCAGAAACCCGCACGCGGAAAGCCATGAGCGAGTTGCGCCTCGAAATGGGCAACCGTCTCGGTCTTCGCGATCCCTCGGTATACAAGCCATTGTGGGTTATGGATTTTCCGTTGTTCGAGTATGACGAGGAAGCTAACCGTTGGGTTGCACGCCACCATCCGTTTACATCGCCGAAGCCGGAGCATATTGAATGGATGAATGACCTGGGCAAGTATGCCGAAATTAAAGCCAATGCCTACGATATGGTACTCAATGGTACCGAGATAGGCGGCGGCTCCATCCGTATCTTCCAGCGCGACCTGCAGGAAAAAATGTTTGCGGCGCTCGGCATGAGCAAGGACGAGGCCCAGGAGAAATTTGGTTTCCTGATGGGCGCCTTTGAATACGGTGCCCCGCCACACGGTGGCATTGCGCTCGGCTTCGACAGGTTCTGTGCCCTGCTTGGCGGGCAGGAGGGCATCCGCGACTACATCGCTTTCCCTAAAAACAATGCCGGCCGGGATATAATGCTTGATGCCCCTTCAAGGCTGGACGAAGCACAGATGAAGGAACTTGGTTTAGTATAGCAATTGGGTTCAGAAATGTATACCGTCCCGGAGCGATCCGGGACTTTTTTAATTCTGCACAGACCGGGCAAACTATTGTTTGTCCTTCATCTGTGCCTTGATCACGTAGTTCTTGTGCCCTTCCTGGTCTATCCAGTAGTATTTCGAGTGCTTGTCGATGTATATGGTCTGCCCGTCAGGCCCCACTTTGTCTGCATATG
>CAYNGS010000615.1:0-2434 GCA_964396625.1 uncultured Flavipsychrobacter sp. | reverse complement strand
TGCAATGCCGTAGGTCATTGCATAGTGCTGTGCATCGCCAAAGAGGATACGAAGCAAGAGGTAGGCGCTCGTATCAGCGGGCTGCCATTCTCCTGAATAAAATCCTACTTGCCTTGCAATGTGATACCACATATGTTCGCTGAGTAGCTCCCAGTTATTATTCTTGATCTGGGATATAGTGGAGGAACTGACTCCCCTGAGACTTTCTGACGCCAGGGTCTGCGTCTCAAAGCTGCCCGAATACCTTACTAAAGCGTCTCTTACTTGTTTCTTTTGTTCGTTTGTCATATATCACTGTTTTTGAGGTTACAGATGGTCTCATGGGTTAGCACATCTCTTCTCGTTTTTCTTCAGACAATTTCTTTGGCACAAATGGTATTATTTTGTATTTTTGAGTACCAAATGATCAATTTTAGCACAAATATATTCCAATTATTTTGACAAATCCAAATTTTGTGGAAAAATAGTTTTAAATTTGCGTCATGTACTTAGCAAGTAATCTGAAATTTCTGAGAAAGAAATCGGGCAAAACGCAGGATGCGCTTAGCTCTGAGGTAAATATTGGGCGCACCACCATAGCCAATTACGAGGCAGGAATCAGCGAGCCGAATTTGGAGACGTTACTCACATTTTCCAATTTTTTTGGAATATCGCTCGACGATCTTTTGTCAAAAAATATGGAGGATGTGGTTAGTTCGAACGAAAAAGATCTCATGCTGAGGGGTGCATTCCCGCAGCAAACGGCTAATCTATACAGCAGTATCCCCAGGATCATCACTGTGGACAATAGTGGCAACGATAATATTATATATGTTCCTGTGAAGGCTCGTGCGGGATATTTGTTAGGTTACGGCGATGCTGAGTTCATGGAAACGTTGCCCACTTTCCGGCTGCCGGGACTTAATAATGCCACCTATCGCATGTTCGAAGTAGATGGCCCCTCCATGGCACCCAACGTGCTGCATGGCGACCGCATAATAGGAGAATGGATAGATGGGCTGGACAAGATACGCGACAATAGGGTCTATGTTGTTGTGCACAAGGGTGGGGTAGCTGTAAAACGCGTGGTTAACCGGCTCAAAGAACGCGGCAAATTATACCTGAAATCAGATACCATAGCTCACCGTCATGAATTCCCGACAATAGAGATCGATCCTGAAGAGGTAAAGGAAGTTTGGTACGGCCGTATGAAAATAAGCAGTGACTTCAGTGAGCCGGCCGAGGTCTATCATCGTCTCGCCGACCTGGAAATGGATGTTCTTGAAATGAAGCGTATGATTAAAGAAGGCGGAAAGTAACCGGCCTCACTTTTTATGCGTTTCATCCACGAGGTCATTATACTCTGGGTGGTATTTTATATACTTGGCTACAAACGGACAGTAAACAATGATCTTCAGGTTTTGCGCACGCGCATAATCAAGCACATATTTTACGAGTTCAGCTCCTATACCTTGTCGTCTTGCGGATAAAGGCACTAGGGTATGCATCAAAACCATGCTGCCTCGCAGCCAGCGATACTCAAGGGTAGCAAATTCGCCCCCGGGCAAAGCGATCTCAAAACGAAACAGTTTCTTATTATTGACAACTTCCATTCCCCCATCTTTTTTAAAAGTAAGTAATTGCCCCATACCGTGTCAAAAATAAGCATTGTACTGATAGCGGTGCCAAAAAGCAAAGAAGCCACCCAGAGGATAGCTTCTTTTAATAAAACACAAAGTGCGATTTACACACTCCTACACACCCGTGTTTTATACGTTGAATTAGTTTGTTCGGGTCCCCTCCTGCTGATGCTTCAGCACTTTGGCCTCGATATAAAATATAATCTCTTCGGCAATATTTTTAGTCTGGTCGCCAACCCGCTCCAGCTTACGTATAATAGAAAGTACATACAACGCATCTTTCATCAGGTGCGGGTTTTCGTTTATACACTCACTGATCCTCCCTATGGCATTTTCATTGATCTCGTCCAGCACTTCGTCTTTCTTGAATATACTGCGCGCCATAACCGTATCTTCCTTTTCAAACGCAGTACGGCAATCTGCCAATATGCTTATTGAGTCATCAAACATGCGCATAAGCCCAGCCTTGACAAACAGAGAATGGTCAAAATCAGAAAGCGACTCAACTATATATTTGGAAACGCCTTCCGCTATATCGCCTACTCGCTCCAGGTTATTGTTTATTTTCAGCACTGCCAGCAAAAACCGGAGATCGATAGCCACCGGACAATACAATGCGAAAATATCTTCACAATCCCTGTCCAGTTTCAACTCGAACGCGTTTACACGCTTCTCTTTCAGTATAACTTCGCGTGCAAGGTCCCTGTCGAAGTTCAGCATAGCTGTTCTCGATTTCTGCAATTGTGATTCCACGAGCTTCCACATGCTCACTACCTCCACTTTTATTGCTTCTATCTCATTTTCCAGCTGTGTCA
>CAYNGS010000614.1:0-2438 GCA_964396625.1 uncultured Flavipsychrobacter sp. | reverse complement strand
CCTGCCGGAGAAAATGGAGATAGGCACCGTGGCCATAGACCACGAGGAGGAGATGCTGAAAGAAATATCGAAGGCTGACTTTGAGACAGACGGAAGCTGGCAGGACAAGCTGAAGAACCGCCACCTGCTGGAGTGGTACAACCACTCATTGGAAAAGATAACGGGCGATGCTATAGATGCGACCTTCAAATTTGCCACCGAAGAGCAGCCGGTATTTAACAGGCAGTTCAACATGCTTATAGCCGACCTGCAAAAGCGGTGTGCCGGGAAGTATGTGCCGTATATATTTGCCGAGAACCCCAAGCAACTGGAGCGGCTGCGCAGCATATTTGACGATGTGAAGGCGGAGATACTGTTTGTGCCGGTGCCCACAGCCATCAGCAAGGGATTTATAGATCATGACAAGCGGGTGATATGCTATACAGACCACCAGATATTTCAGCGATACCACAAGTACAGTGTAAAGCAGGCCTACTCAAAGGGTAAGGCGCTGACGCTGCGGGCGCTGCGCGAGCTGACACCTGGCGACTTTGTAACCCACATAGACCACGGTGTGGGCGTATATAGCGGGCTGCAGAAAATAGAGGTGAACGGCAGCATGCAGGAGGCCATACGCATATTGTATAAAGACAACGATGTGCTGTATGTGAACATAAACTCGCTGCACAAAATTAGCAAGTACACCGGCAAGGAGGGCACCAGTCCGCGGGTGAATAAGCTGGGCAGCGATGCCTGGCAGAAGTTGAAGAACAAGACCAAGAAACAGGTAAAGGATATAGCTGCCGACCTGATAAAGCTGTATGCCCAGCGCAAGGCCAGCCAGGGATTTGCCTTCTCACCCGACAGCTACCTGCAGACGGAGCTGGAGGCATCGTTCTTCTACGAAGACACCCCCGACCAGGCAAAGGCCACAGCCGATGTGAAGCGCGACATGGAAACACCCGCGCCCATGGACCGGCTGGTGTGCGGCGATGTGGGCTTCGGTAAAACGGAGATAGCAGTGCGCGCCGCCTTCAAGGCCGTGGGAGACAGCAAGCAGGCAGCAGTGCTGGTACCCACAACTATACTCGCGTTTCAGCACTTCAATACCTTCAAAGACCGGCTTAAGGATTTTCCGTGCAGCGTGGATTATGTGAACAGGTTCAGGAGCGCGAAGGAGAAGAAGGAGATATTTAAAAAACTGGAAGAAGGCAAGATAGATATAGTTATAGGCACGCACGGCCTGCTGGGCAAGGAGGTGAAGTTTAAAGACCTGGGCGTGCTGATCATAGATGAGGAGCAGAAGTTTGGTGTATCATCTAAGGAGAAACTGCGGGAGCTGAAGGCAAGCGTGGATACGCTGACGCTGACCGCAACGCCCATACCGCGCACGCTGCAGTTCTCGCTGATGAATGCGCGTGACCTGAGCATTATCAACACGCCGCCGCCAAACAGGCAGCCCGTGCAGACAGAGGTGCTGGTGTTTGACGAATATGCCATACGCGACGCTATATACTACGAAGCAGAGCGCGGCGGCCAGGTATTCTTTGTGCACAACCGCGTGCAGAGCCTGCCGGAGATGGTGACGCTGCTGCGCAATCTGTGCCCCGACCTGCGCATAGGCATGGCGCACGGGCAAATGGAAGGGCATAAGCTGGAGGAAGCGCTCTTCACGTTTATAGAAAAAGAGTTTGATGTGCTGTGCTGCACCAACATTGTAGAGAGCGGCGTGGATATAGCCAATGCGAATACCATCATCATCAACAATGCCCACCAGTTTGGGCTTAGCGATCTGCACCAGTTGCGCGGGCGCGTGGGGCGCAGCAACAAAAAGGCTTTCTGCTACCTTGTGGCCCCACCCATGAGCCTGCTGCCCAGCGACAGCCGCAAGCGTCTGCAGACGCTGGAGCAGTTCAACGAACTGGGCAGCGGTTTCCAGATAGCTATGCGCGACCTGGATATACGCGGGGCGGGCAACCTGCTGGGCGGCGAGCAGAGCGGCTTTATAGCGGAGATTGGCTTTGAGATGTACCAGAAGATACTGGCCGAGGCCATGCGCGAGCTGAAGACGACCGACTTTAAAGATGTATTTAAAGAAGAGCTGGAGCGCAAGAAAGACTTTGTAAGCGACTGCACCATAGATACCGACCTGGAGATACTGATACCGGACAGCTATGTAGAGAACATCACCGAGCTCCTGTCCATATACACCCAGCTTGACGACCTGGAGTCGGAGGAAGAGTTGAATAAATTTGCCCTGGAACTGCAGGACCGCTTCGGCCCCATACCGGCACAGGTGGAAGAACTGTTTACCACGCTGCGCAGCCGCAAGATAGCCTGTGAGCTGGGCTTTGAAAAGCTGATACTGAAGAACCAGCAGATGCGCATGTACTTTGTAAGCAACCCGGACTAGCCATACTTTGAGTCAGAGACGTTCAATCATATACTGAAGTACATAC
>CAYNGS010000613.1:0-2444 GCA_964396625.1 uncultured Flavipsychrobacter sp. | reverse complement strand
TACAATCATCATACTACGTTCAGGAAAATGGCAAGGAAACGGAGAAAACTATTTATAATGGCTCCTTCAGCAATAACATTGAAACTGACGAAAAAGACTACCAGATTTGAACCGGCAGATAGTTTTCAATAATTTCCGCCACAAAATATGTACTCGATCCTTCAAAATATTTCAAAGTTGCAGTTGCTCATTCACAAAAGACTGAGCAGTCATTTTTCCGCCGGGTCCGATGAGCAAGATGGGACTGAAGACTCCGGATCTGAGGATGACGACGAACCTTCGAGTTACTCTTTTGCCGGCACTGTCTTCACACACGATGAGTACTATATTCTTCTTTTAGCCTTGATCCCGCATATTCAGCCGGGTGTCTTAGATGCCTTGGTTCGTGAATTTCTGCCAAATGGCGGCGAGTTTCCCGAATTCGGCGGCACTAAATCGGGTAGTCATCGTGGGATGCTGCCCACTGGGGAGACAGCCGTCTTCCTTTTAGGAGATCATAACTGGCAGAAGATTTTGTCTGTTTACCGGGCCCTTTCGCCCGATCACTTTTTTTACAAAAAAAAGATATTGTGGCTTGAGGAGGTCAGGGAAGGGGAGCCGCGGATGAGCGGCCGGATGATCGTATCGCGCGAATGGCTGGAACACAACGTTTTTGAAAACAGATCCAGGCCGCTGTTTGGACCCAACTTTCCCGCCAAATTATTGGAGACAAAGATGCTTTGGGAAGACGCCGTCCTCAATCCGGTCACGCGTGAGCAGATTGAAATGATAGCCACCTGGCTTAGTTACAACGACGAGCTGATGCTCGATCCGAATCTGGCCCGCAAAATAAAGCCCGGCTACAAAGTTTTATTTTATGGCCCGCCCGGCACCGGCAAAACACTGACCGCATCCTTGATTGGCAAACAATTCAATAAAGAGGTCTATCGTATAGACCTGTCACAGGTGGTGTCCAAGTACATTGGCGAAACCGAGCAAAACCTCGAGAAGATATTTAGTCAGGCCGACGAAAAAAACTGGATATTGTTTTTCGATGAGGCCGATTCTTTGTTTGGTAAGCGCACAGGCATTCAATCTTCCAACGACCGTTATGCCAACCAGGAAACTTCTTATTTGTTACAAAGGGCCGAATATTTTTCAGGCTTGATGATATTGGCCTCCAACTACAAAAATAATATTGATCAGGCCTTTATGCGACGCTTTCATCAGGTCATACACTTTCCTCAGCCCAATGCCGATGAGCGATTGCTCATTTGGAGTAAGATGATGCCTGCAGGTATGTCGCTGCACCCCGATGCCAACATTGAGCAAATTGCACGTAAATACGAGGTGTCTGGAGCCTCTATTGTCAATGTTATTCACTACGCGGCATTGCAGGCTCTGAATCGTCACGACAAAACCATTGTCCATGCAGACTTGCTGCAGGGCATAATCCGCGAGTTTCAGAAGGAAGACCGGTTGATAAAATAAGGCCGTGCCGGCTAAGATTTTACGGTCAGTATATGCCCGCTGAGCGTCGCCGTATACTTAGTCAGGCCTGAGGGCGGTGGGCCACTGGTCACTGCTCCTGTCGATGGATTGTAAGTGCCGCCATGACATGGGCATACGATCGTTGCGCTTGTCGGGTTATATCCCACCGTGCAGCCTGCATGTGTACAGGTCGCAGACAATGCTTCAAATGTCGTGCTGTTTAGCCGTATCACGATTACTCCGTTCGCTATCACCGCCCCGCCCACACTATTTAGAGTAGTGTTTCCCGAGTTTGTCAGGTCCAGTGTGAAGTTCACATTCGTCGGCCCGGCAAAGCTCTGCTTGCTGCAGCTTTCAATAATGCCCGCGGGTATCAGTGCCAATCCGCATAGCGCAAAAGTTCTTTTCAAAAAATCCTTTCTTTCCATCTATCAGTCAGTTTATTAGCCTCATTTTATCATATTCTGTACAATAACGTGTATGTACATCAATTATTGTTCTTAGTTTAAAAAATCTAACAAAGTATGCTGGAGGCGACATAATTGGATGGAGGTTATTTGACATTCGTCGTTTATTTCAACCTTAATTCACAACTGTTGAAAAATTTTATTTGCGTATTTTTAAAAGTTACTCGTATCTTTACTTAACAATCAATTTACTTTTGAGATTACAAATAGCTATATTTCACAAATTATGATGAATAATTTTTGAGATTAAATTAGTTGTAACAACTGTTCAGGATTCGTTTTATAAATCTGGTTATCAAATGTTAGTATAGTGAATGATTTTTACTATATTTATGCCTGAAAAACATTTAATAAACAAACTGAAATAAACCTTAAATTTATTATTTTTGTGCCATGACTCTGAGTTTTTAGTCAATAATCAATAGTTTTTTGGTTTCTTTTAAATATAAATCACCAGGTATGAAAAACATTTTTATCCTAGCTATCTCTTTGGTTGTGGTGTTTTTT
>CAYNGS010000612.1:0-2452 GCA_964396625.1 uncultured Flavipsychrobacter sp. | reverse complement strand
AGTCGCTGTGACTGGCCGTCATCAGGATGAAGAAGGCCAGTAATGTTGTAGCAGCAAGCGTGATCTTCGAATTGCGAATGAAGCAGAAGCCTGCCAGCAGGCCGCCCCAGGCGATCAACAACAGCGCTTCATAGCCGGTGCTCCAGGGAGCGTGGCCCGTCAAGTACCACCTTAGGATCATTCCATAAGTATGGTACAAAAATGCGGCGCCCAGCAAGGCAATCGATACATTTAACAGCGCTCTTATCACTTTGTTCTTTTTAGAGCTCAGAATGTCGACAAATGCCAGTACCAGCAGTATCATGCTAAGCGTTGCATACCAATCCCTCAAATTCACAAATATTTTAGACTTATTGTAGCGAATCTCATAGTTCACCATGGACGTGGTCGGAATAAATTTCGCAGCTGTGCTCTGGCGTTGGATGCCATTGATATAATCCAATATCTTGTCGGCTCTTGCGTAGTTGCCTGATCTTGATGCCTTGTAGACCTCCTGCAGGTACAGGCCCATAATATTATGGATGTTAAACACACTCAATTGAAGGTCTTCATTCAATATTTTCAGACTTCCCGTGAGCGGCATACCAGCCAGCGAATCGTCCCAGCTGATCCAGGTGTTACTTGAAGCTACCGGCGACGGGAATATTCTGAGCATGCTGCCATTAAACGCCATCATACAGATGTTGGCACGTTCATCCACCTTTATTATTTCTTTATCAAAGGCATTCTGATCTGCCTGCTTTTTTCTAAACGATGTCTCAGCATAGTCCTTTAATTTGTAGTTCGATTTATCATCAAAGAAATCATTAAAAGACGCATACTTGCCTGTAATACCCAGCACTTCCTGAACCGGCTTCTCACGAACGTAAATGAGCTTCTGGGCCTTCCAGAAGTCAACGTTCAGCGGCATATCCATTACTACCTGCATCGCATCCATTTTGCCTGCGCCGTCCACTTCAAATACATCTTTCCTCGAAATTTTATGCATTATATCGTTGGCCAGGGTTTGCACAGGCTCAAACCGGCCATCAAACGTCTGCACCACCAGGTGGCCAAATTTGTCGGCGTGCTCTGCAGTTACATGATTCTGTGTCGTCGTTTGCGAATAACCCACCGTGCCCAACATTACCGTGAGCAGCACTATCATTAACCCTGCCTTTCTCTTCTCACGGGTGTTCCTGATAGATACCCTCAGCACATGATACCTCGAATTCCTGTTAAACAATGTAAAGAGAAACCCTAAGCCCATAAGAAAATAACCGAGGTAGGTGACCATTGTGCCATAGGCATCGTGGTTTACGGATAAAACAGTCCCCATTTCGTCCGGATCATACGATGTCTGGAAAAACCTGTAACCCCGGTAGTCCAAAACATTGTTCATAAATATCCTGTGCTTTTCATTAAGATTTTTAGAATCATCCATGAGCGTTACTTCGCTGGTGAACGATGACGGGCTATTGGAACCCGGGTATCTATCAAGAATAAATTTGTCTAAATAAAGAGAGAATGGTATCGATACTTCTTTCTCGCCATATGCCATTTTAATACTTATACCGTCTATGCCCGCATCCTGAAAATTGGAGATGTAGCCGGACCCACCAAGTACCTGTGCGTCATGTTTCTTTCCATCAATTGTTATATCCATCAATATGGCATCCGGACCACCTTCTCCTTTTCCTGCTATCAGGTGCTTGGTTGCGCTTTTGTAGGCCTTCTTGAAAACAAATACTTTATCGCCAAACTCATACAAGCATCTTTCCCTGAATTCTTTAGCGCTATCTTCATAAATAGTGTCAACTGACATTGCAGGCATAGAAGTTCTTTTTATCCTGTATGGCGACAGGATAAAATATTTGCCGTCCCGCTCGCTTATCTTGATAGCATCGGCCCTGCTGCTATTGTTGTACGACAGCGTGAACCTGCCCATATCCTTAATTTCACCGTCATTTATGAAAATTGTCTCTCTTCCATTAGCCCCCGGAATAACGACCCCGAGCATGGATTTGCCACCAGGCATGTTCTCTTCGATGGTGTCTGTTGCATTTTTTATTATGCCTTTGTAGTTGAACTCGATCGGTCCTTTATCCGTTGAATTAACGGTAAAGTGAAAAGGACTGTTTGCCACCTGGCTCAGATGCACGGGCATATCATACGTATACTTCTTGCTCTTGTCCTCGGCTGCCACTTGCAGGTATAAATCAGAAGTATACATTGTGTTCGCCGATTCGCCCTTGCGAATGTGCATAGTGCCATTGTACCCTGTATAGCGCGAGATGGCTGCCCCAACGATAATTACAATAAAGGCGCTGTGAAACAGAAAGGATGACGCCTTCTGCCAGCTGAAAAGGTTGTATTTCCCGATGCTGCCTATAAAATTCAAGACAAGCAACAACAAAAGAAACTCGAACCACTTGGCATTATACACAAGGTGTTTCGCTGTTTCTGTATCGTA
>CAYNGS010000611.1:0-2463 GCA_964396625.1 uncultured Flavipsychrobacter sp. | reverse complement strand
ATTCTTTTTTTAATGAAGACGCTTTTGACGATCAGTTAGTGATCGTCAAAAATGAGTATGTGCAGGAGGGATTTTCAGGTATTCCGAAAATAATGACCACAGATTGCTATGAAAGTTTCTTTCGTCACGAAAAATCCGGATTACCGTTATCTGCAGCTCGTTATCGGCCGCTTTCAATAGCTACTTTTGCCATAGAGCAGCAGTTTATGGGAACTGTGTCTGAAGAAAATATGGACAATTTCTTTAAACAAGATGTATCCTTTAATTCCGCCACGCCTGAACATGAAGCATTTATTAATCAAATGCACGTCCGACATGTAGTTAATGTTATCTTATATATTCTGACCTGCATCGTCTTGCTTTATTTTTTTAGGTACGTGGTTTTTAAAAAAGAACCTGTTCTGGCATTTATCTCAGCACTATTGTTTGTCATACATCCAATCCATACTGAGGTCGTCGCAAATGTTAAGAGCCGGGATGAGATATTGTCTCTCCTGTTCATTTGTGCCACGTTCATTTTTCTATATAAATACCATGAGCGTCGAAAGATATGGTTGCTCGGCGCCGGGATTCTAAGTTATTTTCTCGCTTGTCTGTCGAAAGAATACGCCCTAGTACTAGTAGTTCTGCTACCACTGTCATTGTATATCTTTAATAAATACTCTATTAAAAAAAGTGTGCTGGCCATGGTGCCATTTTTCGTTACCTCGGCCGTTTATTTGGCTTTGCGTTATAACGTCGTTCACCTCAAGGGTGAAGCGACCGATGCTAATATCCTCAATAACCCTTTCATGCTTGCATCTGCTGGCGAAGCGCTGGCAACAAAAATAGCCATTTTGCTTAGTTACCTCAGGCTGCTTATTTTTCCTCATCCATTATCAGCAGATTATTCTTACAATGCCATTCCTTATATCAATTTTTCCTATCCTATTGTATGGTTATCATTGATGGTGCATGCATGCATACTTGTTGCCATGATCATTTTGATAATCAAACGTCATTTTCTGGGTTTTGCTATTGCGTGCTATCTATTTTTTATCGCATTGGTTAGTAATATTCCTGCTGATATTGGCACAGCAATGGGTGAACGTCTTGTGTTTCACTCTTCCATCGGGTTTGTAATGGTCCTTGCATGGGTTATTTACAAAGTTTCATTGTCGATAAAACCGGAGATAATACGCAACAGATTTCTGATAGCTTTTATCCTGCTCTTAATAATATCGTCTGGTTTTAAGACAATAACCCGCAATGCAGACTGGAAAAATAATTACACCCTCTTTACGCAAGATATCAAGACAGTACCTAAAAGCATCCTGGTATGTCACAATGTTGCCTCGTCTTACATCGTGGCGGCAGACGAGCAGCTGAATGATGCTGAAAAACGGCAAAACTTGCTTAATGCTATCGATTTGCTAAATTACTGCTTATCAATTGACCATAATTATTTTTCCGCTTTTGTGAACAGAGGCGCAGCCTGGGAGAAGCTCGGCGATATTGATAGAGCGAAGGCCGACATCGATAGCGCAAAACAAATAATTCCTGCATTTGCTTCTTTACCCGGTATTTATTTGGAAATATCCGGGCGGTATATGCAGCGAGGATGGGAGCTCTACGGCAAAAACGGGAATTATTCGGCAGAGATCAATGAATATGTAAAAAGTATAAGCATCGATTCGACCAATGCGGATAAATGGTATAATCTGGGAGGAGCATATTTTCATAATAAGCAGTACCTGCAGGCTCTGTATGCCTGGGGCCAATGCATCAAAATAGACCCAAATCACGTAAAAGGACAACGCGGCATACTATCTGTCAGGGTGATCTTGGGCGATTCCGGCAGTAACGCTAAATGAGTGAGCGCCGCTGGCATGAATATCGGCTGAAATGCCCGGATTCGCCCCGTTGGCCCGGTTCAAAATAGTTTAATTTTATGTCAATGGGGTTATAATTTTTCATCAGCAGTTGCACATTACATGTTCAATTTTCAAACTGGAAACAATGTCATGCGGGAAAAACCGGTTTCACTCTACCGGTTCAGGACACAGGCTATAATTATTGGTCTGCTATCGCTGACATTCTATTTTAATACTTTTTTTAATGAAAATGCATTAGATGATCTGCTTGTCATTGTACAGAATGAATATGTGCAGGAAGGATTTTCAGGAATCCCCGATATTATGACCAAGGATTGCTACGATAGCTATTTTCGGCATGTTGGTCAGCGTGTTCCATTATCCGCTGCACGTTACCGCCCGTTATCGATAGCTACATTCGCAATTGAGCAGCAGTTTATGGGAGCGGTCGCCCCAGATAATATAGACAGTTTTTTTAAACAAAACATTTGCTTCAAAACCTCCGGTGCTGAGCACGATGCCTTTTTGCAACAAATGCATATCCGGCATGTGGTCAATGTATTGCTTTACACACTCACATGCGTTGTCTTGCTTTACTTCCTGCGTTATG
>CAYNGS010000610.1:0-2463 GCA_964396625.1 uncultured Flavipsychrobacter sp. | reverse complement strand
ACCCAGTCGCTGAAAGGCTTTGGTGTGGAAGATATGAAATCGGCTACTGTGGCCTGTGGCGTGGCGCTTCATTATCTTAAAGATACCGAGCATGCCAACCTGCAGCACATCAGCTCGCTGCAACGCATTGTAGCCACCGACTTTATGTGGATGGACCGTTTTACGATCCGCAACCTGGAGCTGGTGCACAGCAGCTATGAGCAAGGCACCAACCTGCTGCAGGCAATAGACCATACCCATACACCCATGGGCGCCCGCCTCATGAAGCGCTGGATGATCTTCCCATTGTTCAACATACATCGTATCGAGCAAAGGCAGAATCTCGTGAGCCATTTTATCCTCACGCAGGACCTAAATCATACACTGACACATCTCGTGAAGCAGGTGGGTGATATAGAGCGGCTCGTCGGCAAAATACCTCTGAAAAAAATAAACCCCCGGGAAGTACTGCAACTTGCCCGTGGCCTCAGGTTCATGGCAGAGATGCGCGAACACTGTATGCAGTGTGAGGAAGAGTCGCTGCGCCGGATCGTCGATTCTATGCAGCCGCTTACGGAATTGCAGGAGCGCATCATGTCATCCATAATAGACGATGCGCCGGCGCTGGCCAGCAAGGGGGGCATGATGCGAGAGGGACTATCTGAAGAACTGGACCATCTCAGGAAAATATCCCGCAGCGGAAAAGACTATTTGCTGCAGATACAGCAACAGGAATCGCAGCGCACGGGTATATCTTCGCTCAAGGTTTCATATAATAACGTGTTTGGCTATTACCTTGAGGTAACACACACGCACAAAGACAAGGTGCCGGCAGACTGGATACGTAAGCAAACGCTTGCAAACGCAGAACGGTATATAACACCTGAACTCAAGGAGTACGAAGAAAAAATACTGGGCGCCGAAGAAAAAATACTATCCATAGAGCTGGACCTATACCAGCAGTTGCTGGTGAGCATAGAACCCTTCATCTCGCCCATTCAGAACAACGCCCACATAATAGCACAGCTCGACTGCCTGCTCTGCTTTGCCAATAATGCGCACCGGTACAATTATCACCGGCCCACGATAGTAACCGACCCGGTATTAGACATAAAGGAAGGCCGCCATCCGGTCATTGAACAGCAATTACCACCGGGCGAAAGCTATATTGCCAATGACATAAAGCTGGACAAGACGGAGCAGCAGGTCATCATTCTCACCGGCCCCAATATGAGTGGAAAGTCGGCGCTGCTGCGACAGACGGCTATCATCACCCTTATGGCGCACATGGGCAGCTTTGTACCTGCCGACGAAGCAACTATAGGCCTCACGGATAAGATTTTTACCCGCGTTGGCGCGTCCGACAACCTGAGCGGTGGCGAAAGTACATTTATGGTGGAAATGAATGAGACTGCCAGCATTATCAATAATATCAGTGAGCGCAGCCTTGTGCTGCTCGACGAAATAGGACGCGGCACAAGCACTTATGACGGCATCTCGCTGGCATGGTCTATTGTGGAGCACCTGCACAACAGCCCCGCGCGACCCAAGACCCTTTTCGCCACGCATTATCACGAGCTAAACGAACTGGAGCACCAGTTGCCGCGTGTGCGCAACTATCACGTAACGCATAAGGAGACGGGCAACAAAGTGATCTTCCTGCGCAAGCTGGCTCCCGGCGGCAGCCGCCACAGCTTTGGTATCCAGGTAGCGAGGATGGCCGGCATGCCGCCAAAACTGCTCGACAGGGCCAATGAGATACTTGCGCAACTGGAAGAGAAGCATGCAGGCACCGGCGATACGCTGCAAAAGGTGAAAAGCATAAAACCGGCAGCCCAGTTCCAGCTCAACATTTTTGACGGCGTCACGGAAGATATTCGCCGTATACAACAGTTGCTGGATGAAACTGACATTAATACCCTCACGCCCGTAGAAGCCTTAATGAAGCTCAATGAAATGAAGAGCATTGTAAAGCAGTACAGGAAATAGCTTCAATTCATTGCCATCCAGTCACTTGAGTGCAATTATGGCTCTCATGCACAAGCACCCGCTTCACTTTCTGTCAAAATGGTTTCAGAAAATTTGTAACCTTTTTTTCTCTTCGTGCTCTAATGTTTAAATAAAACACAAAAAACATGAAAATGATGAAATTGTACGTTGCTGCCGCGCTTGTTGCTGCGGGCTCCCTTATGTTTTCAACGGCGGGTTTTGCGAAGCCTGCATCAAAACTGACCGACCCCGAGATCGCATCTGTGGCGGTGGTTGCCAACCAGATAGATATCAGTTATGCAGAGATCGCGCTGAAAAAATCGAAGGACGCTGATGTCTTAAAATTTGCCCGCACCATGTCGAGTGACCATAAGGCTATCATTGACCAGGCTGTTGCGCTTGTGACAAAGCTGGGTGTAACTCCAAAAGACAATGCGGTAAGCAAACAACTGATGGCCGGCGCGGACAAGACAAAGAAAATGCTTAACTCAAAAT
>CAYNGS010000609.1:0-2470 GCA_964396625.1 uncultured Flavipsychrobacter sp. | reverse complement strand
AGCTATTTTTGCTTCGTTCATGAGCCTGAGCGGTAAATTTATTCCAAAAATCTCATCATTGCATTGCTTTGCCTCGGGTATGGCAATCATTTTTATATTCTTTATAACAAATAATGGTTTTTCGCAAACTCATCTTACCGGAGCCTATGATTCCCTCGGCCACCTCATCGATACCATAAAACTGAACACCGTCCCCGGTACTGTTGACACACTAAAAAAGGACACCCTTACACTCAGCATGACCGATAGTTTGAGGAAGGATTCCCTGGCCGCCCGCGCAGATACCTCCAAAAGAAAGGCGCTTGAGAGGTCCTTGGGTATAAAAATATCAAAGGACGCGCTGCCCTCGGTTGTAAAGGCGGAGTCGAAGGATTCGGCCGTGCTGGACATGCGGCACAATCTTTTTTACTTGTACGGAAAGGCGAGGGTGAATTATGAAGACCTGCAGCTCGATGCAGGGCAGATCACCTACCAGCAGGCTACCAATATTGTCACAGCCGCTCCCAGTGGCGGCATAAAGGATACCAGCGGCTATAAACAGACCTTTACCCAGGGAAAGGAAAAGTTCATTTACGACTCCCTGCAATATAACTTTAAGAGCAAGCGGGCCATAGTGCGAAATGTTCACTCGCAATATGGTGAGGGATTTGTATTCAGCGAGCAGGTGAAACGAAACCCCGACCAGACGATCTTCGGCTGGCACAGCGTATATACGACCTGTGCACTCGATACTCCTCACTTCGGCATCAATGCCAAAAAGATAAAGGTGATACCCGGCAAGGTCATAGTATCTGGCCCGGCAAATATCACCATAGAGGGCGTGCCGACCCCGCTTTGGCTGCCATTTGGATTATTCCCGGTGTCAGACCGGCAGAAGTCCGGATTCCTGTTGCCTACCTATACTATAGAAGAGCAGCGCGGGCTGGGGCTGCTGAATGGCGGATACTATCTGTACCTCAATGACCATGTGGATTTTCTCACGCAAGCTAATATTTACACAAAGGGCAGTTACGGCGTTACTGCATCTACCGACTACAGCGATATATATCACTACGGTGGCGCACTCCGCTTTTCTTACAACTATAATAAGACCGGGGAGGATTTTGATCCCGGGGCAACGGTCACCCGTGATTACATGCTCAACTGGGCACACCACTCCGACCCGAAGGCGATACCGGGCCAGAGCTTTAACGCATCGCTCGAAGTGGGAACGTCCTCCTATTATTCCAATAACAGCTACGACCCCAACCAGATACTGCAAAACCAGTACCAGTCAAACATCAGCTATTCCAAAAACTGGCAGGGTACGCCCTTCGGTCTTACCATCAGCGGGCTGCATAATCAGAACACGCTAAACAAACAAATAAACGTAACCTTGCCGTCTGTCAATTTTCACGTAACCCAGATAAATCCCTTTCAGAGTAAAAAGAGGGTGGGCACACACTGGTATGATAAGATCACGGCAAGCTACACATTAGACCTCGAGAACCGAACGACTTTTTATGACAGCACCGCCAGCTTCGCCAACTTCTTTAACTCAAACAATTTTCAGTCGGGCATTCATCATTCCATCCCGGTGAGCGCCTCCTATACCATCTTCAGGTACATCAATATGTCTTTCAATGTCAACTACAATGAATACTGGTACAAAGAGAAATTATATCAGCGCTGGGATAATACCGATCAGAAAGTGGACAGCACGGATATGAAAGGTTTTTACACCGCCCGCGATTTTAATGCCGGTGTCACCTTCTCCACCCGTATCTATGGTATGAAGATGTTTAAACACAGCAAACTTCGCGGCATTCGGCATGTGATTACACCTTCTATTGGTTTTACTTACCATCCCGATTTTGGTGCGTCGCCTTATAACTATTACTACCGCACCCATCTCGATTCTTCCACCAACCCTTTGACACAAACCTACCTTTCGCCCTACGCCACTTCCATTGTCGGTGTGCCACCGTTGGGCAAGGTGGGCTCTGTAGGGCTCGGGCTGAATAACAATCTTCAGATAAAGGTTCGCTCGTCAAAAGATACAGTTACCGGTTTCAAGAACGTAACACTCATTGATGCACTTGGTATTACTACTTCATACAACCCCGCCGTCGATTCTTTCCGGTGGAGTCCTATCGGACTCAATTTCCGTACCAACGTGGCTGACAAGATAAATATCAGCTCGTCGGCCAGTTTCGATCCCTATGCATTCGACTACGACCAGGGCAGGCGACTGCCGCAAACGATGGAGGATAAGGGTTTTGGTCTCGCACGTTTCACCAATGCGACGCTGGCGCTCGGTTCTAACTTTCACTCCAAGCCCAAGGGCGGAGGACCCAACCCCACAAATAGTGAGGAGTACGGCAGGATAATTCGGAACGCCGGTTATAACGACTATGTGGATTTCAATATTCCCTGGAGCTACAACTTCAGCTATTCGTTGTCAGCAGATAAAAGTTACAATCCAATCTCC
>CAYNGS010000608.1:0-2472 GCA_964396625.1 uncultured Flavipsychrobacter sp. | reverse complement strand
ACCCCGTTTCGCATGCATATGACAACCCCGGAACCTATACTGTTACGCTGAGGACCTACTACCGCGCCTGCCGCGATACAGCGACAACAAAAACATTCACGATATACCCTGCGCCGCAGGTTAGCCTGGGTAATGACGCTTCGATTTGTCCGGGCAGCAATGTGGTCGTGATCGGAGACACGATCAACCAGCCGGGGCCGCGAACTGCGTGGCTCTGGAGTACGGGCGAAACGACGCCGAGCATCAATGTTTCAGAACCGGGTCATTATTGGGTAACCGTGACTATTGACGGCTGCTCGTCTACAGATACATTGTGGGTGAAGAACGACTGCTACATGAATGTGCCCAATGTATTCACACCCAATGGGGACGGCATGAACGATTATTTCTTTCCGCGCGGGATGCTGACAATGGGCCTGACCTCATTCAGCATGAATATCTATAACCGCTGGGGCCAGCTTGTGTTTCAGACAAATTCCCTCGATGGTGCCGGCTGGGATGGCAAATTCAACGATGTTTCACAACCTGAAGGCGTCTATGTATACGTTATCGACGCCAAATTTAAAGACGGACAAAAAGAGCGCCACCAGGGAAATGTGACGCTGCTCAGGTAACATCGATCTTTAATTGGCCGTTAGTTTATGTGTTAAACTAAGCCTTCTTCCTTTAACAAATTGTTGAAAATTCTAACATTTTAAAAAGAAATATATAGTAAAATGCCAACCATACTATATTCAATTGCTGTCTTGTTATTAGTAATATTTATCGGCATAGGCGTGGTTTGTTGAAAGTTATCAGAAAGTTTATTTCGATTAGTTCAACTGAGTAGTATAGGAGATCAATTTTTTTTGCAATTTCCGGGCAATGGTCTGTAGGATGCGCTGATTTGAGAATGATTTATAGTTAGTCTGTAACAATATTTTTTGCTGTTTAATAACATTATTATGAAAAAAAATTACCTCTTATTATTTGTCGCTGCTTTACTGCTGGGTGGGACGAATAGCTCGTTTGCCCAGATCGTAGGTACGGATGTTTTTCTACAAGGTCACTGGGTTGAGGCCGGTATTGACAACCTGGGCGCGCTGGGGACCTGTACTTCCCCGGCCAATTACCATCCGCACGTTTGCTGCTCAGGGCTGGCCGGCACGTTCACTCCCGGCGGACAATTAGACGTAGCTTACGACTGCGGCCACGATGGCTGGTCAGTCGGCAGTCCGGCACTGATGGGTGACTACACTTTACCAGGTACTCCGATGGAGGGCTGGGGAATGCAGGTAGGCGCTACAGAGTACCGTAACTGGGCGCTAGGATTTCCTGGCTGCTCCGGTACATTTGGCATTCCTGGTGCCATTACAGGATATTCAAATAGTGGTGGCATAATGAGAGGAATCTGGACCGGCAACGTTGCCGGCCTGCATATCGTGCAAGAAACCCGGGTAGACACGGAGGGTTCTGCTGTGGTGGTTACAGCCCATATATACAACACTACGGGTGCTCCTATTACGGGTGTTTACTATGAGCGGACATGCGACCCCGACAATGCGTCTTACTGGGGAGGCGGCTCTACAACGCACAATCGCATTGTGCATCAAAACGAAGATGCGCGCCACGATGTAATGGTTTCTTCGGTTGCGAATCTGCCGACATATAATCTGCTGACTTACATGGCTCTTGCCACAAAAGACTGCCGTGCAAAGGCTGCCATCATAAGTGGCGGCGCCGGAGTGCTATATCCCAATCCCGGCGTTACTCCTTCGTCAATTTGGGCCGGTGCTTCCGGTTGCCTTATGGCTCTGGGAGACAGCAACTACCAGGATGTGGGTATAGTTTTGGTTTATAATATAGGAACAATTGCAGCCGCCGGCACACCCGGTGATAGTGCGGTCGTTTCCTATGCTTACGTTTATAATACCAATGCCGGTATCGATGACCATGGGGCTTTGCCTGATCCGCAACTGGTGGTAAATGGGGACACTATCCCTAACTCACCGTCCCCATACCCCACTTATGATACGCTCAATATCTGCTCATTACCTCCTGGCACCGTTACGGTACCCGTAGGCATAATTTTTGGGACTGACAGATGCTGGACATGGAGTGATTGGACCTGGTCGCCATCAACCGGCCTTTCCAGTACCACCGGCGTTTCTTCTATCATCAATGTAACAGCACTCAGCGGTCCTACAACATATACAATCACAGGTACAGACAGCGCTGTAAATATGCTTTCTTGTAACCACAGGATTTTTTATCTTACAATACTCCCCTGCCATACGGCCTACAACAATGGCCCATGTGAAGGAGATACACTAAAACTTGTCGACATTGGCGATTCGACGGGTGCCACATACGCATGGACAGGCCCTTTGGGGTTCACCAGCACAAAACAAAATCCGTTCATATACCCGTGTATCCTGGCTGATTCGGGCATGTATCATGTGATCAAGACAATTGGCAGCGCGCATGATACAG
>CAYNGS010000607.1:0-2485 GCA_964396625.1 uncultured Flavipsychrobacter sp. | reverse complement strand
CCAACGCTGATACCCAAGCACATAGCCTCGCTTGGTGTGCGCGTGGAATATAATGTGAAGAAAGCCCTGGAATCGTGCGACGTGGCCAATGTGCTCAGGATACAACTGGAGCGCCAGCACAAACCCCTGTTCTCGACACTGCGCGAATATGCCCTGTATTACGGTGTGAACAAGCAGATGCTGGACAGCCTTAAAAAAGAGATCGTCATTATGCATCCGGGCCCCATAAACCGCGGTGTGGAAATCAACTCAGACGTAGCAGACTCCAAACAGTCCATTATACTGGACCAGGTAGAGAACGTAGTAGCCATCAGAATGGCCGTTATTTACCTTTTGTCGGGAAAAAGGGAGGTCGAGTAACTGTTCCCTGCGGCAGGAGCCAACCGGCTGTATCCTGCAAGTCGTATCAATCATTCATAAAAAATGACAGCCTGTATTCCTCAACAGTATCGTACATGGTGAAGACCGGGTAGGTAAATGACGTGGTCTTATAAATCGCTTCGCCTTTATCTGCGCCGATGAAGTAGTCGACGTGGTATGAGCTGAAGGTAGGGCCATTCTCAAACTTCTCGATCTTTGCAGTAGTGAAGCTGCTGGTAAGATCAAGGATAAACTCCTTAGACGGCTGAAAGGTAAAGTCGCCGGTGTTCTGACAAATGGTGGTAGCCGGTGCGAAGTATTTGTGAACAAATACCTCCCAGACAGCTGGCTTAAATCTGCTTAAAAGTTCCATGGTTCCATTTTTTATTTAAACAATATCAATGCATTCTGCCAGGTCGCATCAACGAAATCTGCCGGTAAAAAAATTGTGCCACACTCCTACCCACACCCGACCGACATGCTGCAACTCCCGCTCATTCTGACTTAGTTATGATTTAAGCGTTACTTCAACGACAAGAACCACTTAAATGTAAAGGAAAACGATATCGTAATATTACACCTTGTACCCTGTCATTTATATTCTCCTCAAGGATGTAGGTTTGAGAGGCTTTTGAGGGCATTGCTACAATAAAAGGGGGCAGGTTAGCAGCTATCGATTCCTGAGGTACGACAAGCAACCACAACATCAAACAGACTACGCCTGCGCTTTTCTGTTAGCATCAAGTATATACCTGATGTTGAGAAAAATTGGTCGTTTTTGAGTACCAGGACAACTAAATTATGAATGTCACTTTACGTCAGTCCCACCTTTGACGCCGTAGTATTTTTACATTTCCCCGCGTTTGTCTATTGATGAGTTGATACCATTTGATGTAAAGACACCGAAAAAATTATGTTGTATAAAAATTATTATTTAACGCTAAAAGTGACATTGCCGGCCTGCGACATCTGGAAGCTGACACCGTTGGTCAACTCCTTAAACGTGCCGGTTTTGGTGGTTCCCTTCAGAGGAGACTGAATAGACAGAGAAAATCTGCAGGCAGGTGTTGACTTGTCCTCGCCTACCTTAGTAACGACCTTGTCGCCGGCGGGCACATTTGTGAACGTGTATTTGCCGCTCGCGTCCGTTACGCCTTCCACATCATAATCTTTGCCGGACAGTGTGATATGCAGTCCCTCCACATTGCCCTGGCATGGATTGCCGGTAATAGCAGTCTTAGCCTGTGGTGCTGCGTTGTTCTTAGCCGCGGACCGGGCCTGGCTGAAGCCAAAGAAAGGAACACCCACAAGCAGGGACATAATCAAAATACGTTTCATAGAATATAGTTTTGATGTAAATATAACTAACAAGCATTAAAAATACAATGACAATCGAAACAAAAAAAGCCCATTATTTCAACCACTTCATCAGATCAGCGAGCACATCATTGCTGATGGTATGCCCCATGCCTGCATACTGATGAAACTCGGGTTTAAGGCCCATTCCCTTGAGAAAATCAGAAGCTGAGCGGCCATCATCGAATGGGATGCGATCGTCTTTCGTGCCATGAGATATGAATATCCGAAGCGGCTTCAGGGCGGGGGTATTTTTTACAAGCGGCTTCAGGGGCGGCAGTATTTTGCCGCTGAGCACTCCTATTCCTTTTAACAGTTCGGGGTCGGTGAGCCCTACTTCGTAGCTCATGATGGCACCCTGGCTGAAGCCCATCAGGTAAACGGACTTAGTATCGGCTTTGTATTTTGCCGTGACCTGGGTGATGAACTGCCTGACAAGGTGCCTGTCGCTGGTCACCTCTGCGTTCCTTTTGTCTGCGCTTGCATTCATATCGTACCACTGGTAACCTGCGCCGCTTACGGGATATGGAGCACGTGCGGAAACGACGAGGTAATTTTTCGGAAAATCATTTCTCAGTCCGAACAGGTCGCGCTCATCGCTGCCGTAGCCGTGCAGCAAAATAATAACGGGCGGATGAGCCGACTTTTCTGATGGAAGCTGAACAAGATATTTTAATGCAAGATCTTCCTGCAACTTTGTTTCCTGCCCGAATGTGGCGGCGACTGTCATAACGGAGATGAGCAATGTAAGGAGTTTTGTCATAAAAAA
>CAYNGS010000606.1:0-2485 GCA_964396625.1 uncultured Flavipsychrobacter sp. | reverse complement strand
CGTTACAACAAACAGATGGTAAATACTGCTGGCCCAAGCCGGCTGAGCCTGCATTGTCACTTTCGAATTTGTGATCTGCGACTGGTATCTTTTTGCAATATCGCGACGCCTGTCATTCCACCCGCCGAGGTATTTAAGCTTCACGCTCAGCGACGCCCCTTCCAGTCCCCCCATTCTCATATTGTAGCCGATCTCGTCGTGATAATATCTTACTACGCAGCCATGGTTGCGAAGGCTTTTCAAATGGGTGTAATATGCCTCACTATTGGTGGTGACGCCACCTGCCTCGCCGCAGGCGCCGAGGTTTTTACCCGGATAGAAACTAAAGCAGGCCATTTCAGCAAATCCCCCCACGGGTTTGCCATTATACAATGCACCTTGCGCCTGGGCGGCATCTTCAACTAAAAATAGTTTATGCTTGTCAGCGATAGCTTTCACGGCCTTTATGTCGAACGGCTGGCCATATAAATGCACACCAATGATCGCCTTTGTATTTTTGGTGATCTTAGCTTCGATCTTGCTGGCGTCGATCTGCCATGTATCTGAAGTGCAGTCCACAAAAACAGGCGTAGCACCTGCGTGCGATACGCCCCAAGCTGTGGCTATAAAAGTATTGGCGGGGATGATAACCTCATCACCCTGCCCGATCCCTAACGCCAGCATAGCCAGGTGCAATGCAGATGTGCCATTGTTCAAGCCGATAGCATATTTTGTTTCACAGAATCCTGCGAATTCCTTTTCAAATTTTTCAACGAAAGGTCCGCCCGAAAAGGCTGTTTGTTCATAAACTTTCTCAAAAGCTTCAAAAATTTCAGCTTTAATTCCCTGGTGTTGTCTTTTCAGATCGAGGCAGTGTATCTGCGCCATATGTTTAAGTCTTTATTTTTTTAGATCAGTCAGCAACTCGCTGCAATGAAAACCGATAATAAAATATTTATTGAAAACAAACCTGCTTTTTTTGCAGGATGGTCTTAATCAAACTTGATCAGTACTTCCTTTCCTTTGTTCTTTATCGACTCCTGCGCAGCTTCCAGCACTTTAACCACTTCCAGCCCCACCCGCCAATCAGATACCGGCGTGGTGCCCTTCTCAATAGCGCTGATAAAATCCGACGCCATACCGGCAAGGGCTTCGCGCTGCTCCAGTTTCGGCACATATATGTCGCCGGCACGATAGTCTACCAACAGCCTGCGCTTATCTTCATCGCTTTTTACAGTATATCCGGTATCATATATTTTCACTTTTTCGCTCGGCTCCACATCGTCAAACACGATCATCTTCTTAGAGCCACCGATCAATATCTTCCTGATTTTGACTGGCGACGACCATGAACATGAGAAATGTGCTATATGGGTGGCGTCGTAATTCACGGTCAGGTAGGCCACGTTTTCCAGTTCGTTCGGTGTGTGGGATATACCAGTTGCGCTTACGCTTACAGGCCTGGTTTTTATCAGGTAAAACAAGATCGAAATATCATGGGGTGCCAGGTCCCAAAGTACATTAATATCCGGTTGAAACAGGCCAAGATTGATACGTGTGGAATCGAAATATTGAATTTCCCCGATCTCGCCCGAGTCAATAAGGTCCTTTATCTTACGCACAGCCCCGGTATACAGGAAAGTATGATCCACCATCAGCACCAGCCCTTTCTGCTTGCTAAGTTCTATCAATTCCCCGGCTTCGGCCGATGATTGGGTCATAGGCTTTTCGATCAGTACATGCTTGCCATGCTCAAGGGCAAGTTTCGCCATTGGATAATGATACTGAACCGGGGTGGCGATCACCACGGCATTAACCGCCGGATCATTCAACGCATCGTTAATATTAGCAGTTGTGCGAATATTAGGATATTGTTTCTTGATAACTTCCAGTCGCTCAGTCCGCAGATCTACCACCCATTCCACTTTAGAACCCGCAACAGCGGAAAAATTACGTACAAGATTAGGTCCCCAGTATCCGTAACCGATTATTGCAATTCCTGCCATGATAATTTTTAAAAGTTTGCAAATTTACTAAGCTTTTGAAAACTAATGAAGCATTTGGGTATTTTAATTATAATGTGCTCACATTCGCTTTTATTAATCTTTGACACTAATACCGCTTGTCGCTGGCATTTTTTTCAACCGGGAGTTACAAAATATTTTAAAAGGATAATAAATTAACTGCAACCACCAACCTAACATAAGATAGTAGTGTCTTATAAAATACCAATAGCTACCCATTTTCATATTTAGATAAACAGCTTCTTTATGAGAAAAGTTTTTACACTTTTTGTTGCCATCATTTTATCGTGTAATTTCTCCTACAGCCAAAGCTGGCAATGGGCCAAAAGCGGGGGAAGTTCTGACAACTCGGCCAGCGTCGGCACCGGTAACGAAGAAGATGTTTATGATATGGCCACAGACCCGCATGGAAACATATACGTGCTGGCCACAGTACAGCAAACCGGGGCCAATGTAGACGGCCATACGATACCTACCTGGGG
>CAYNGS010000605.1:0-2488 GCA_964396625.1 uncultured Flavipsychrobacter sp. | reverse complement strand
CATCATCGACGATACCGCCTTTATTACAGTGTTGCACGATTAGCAGGAGGAGAGCCTTGTGAAGAACATCGTAGAAAGCTTTGAACCCAACGACAAATGCACTTCAGATAATACAACGCATGTTACCCGGCATCGCATCAGGCTACCTGATGGAGGCAAGATATTGGTGGCGCCATATACTATTACATTTCTCTGCACAGCCCCTGTAGATCATCCCACACCATGCTCTTCGGAACAGTCTTCGCGCACATCGAGCGGGGTCATTAAGCCGCCCCCAAAGCAAGTTGGTTAATCGGTTGACGTGTTTCTGCTTTTGTGGTTGTCTCTATGCCTGAAACAGGCAATGGTATATACATAGGGCAGGCCAGCAATGGACAGATCACAGATCAGCACCGGTATTTACTATACTCATCGCTTTCACTTTTTATTGATTCGGCTCAGCATGGCCGGTCACTCACACTTACTTTTAAAACATTTATTTATGAACACGAAGTTTATTCGTTTACTAATACTGTTACTCTGTTTTTTTTCAATAAGGTCGCTTGCTCAAAATGAGCTTACCGGCAAAGTGTACAACCCGGCCAATAATAAACCGATTCCCTACGCCAGCGTATACATAGAAGACCTGAAGATCGGCACCATGTGCGACTCAGAGGGAACCTATTCTCTTAAAAGAATACCTGAAGGTTCGTTCCTGATTGAAGTGGATGCACTCGGATATGCGTCTAAGGCCGAACAGGTTAAAGTGAAAGGAACAGTCATGCACGAGTTCGCCATGACGGTATATACTTTTGAGGAGCAGGAAGTGGTGGTCACCGGCAATTCCAGGGCTACAGACATAGCTCATACCCCTCAGCCCATCACCGAAGTGTCGCACGATTACCTGATGCAGAATGCCTCCACAAATATTATCGATGCCATTTCCAAAGTGCCCGGTGTATCCGGTATTACCGACGGGCAGAGTATTTCCAAACCTGTGATCCGCGGCCTCGGCTATAATCGCGTTGTCACGGTCAATGACGGTGTTCGCCAGGAAGGGCAGCAGTGGGGCGATGAATTTGGTATTGAGGTCGACCCGTTTTCAGTGGATAGGGTAGAGATCCTTAAGGGCCCCGCTTCCCTGGTTTATGGGTCTGATGCCATGTCGGGTGTAATTAACTTCCTGCCCGAAAAAACCCTGCCCGAAGGCGAGATAAAAGGCGACATTGTTGCCGGGTATCAAACTAACAACGGTCTTATCAATAATGCAGGTCACATCGCTGGCAATATCAAGGGAATTACCTTCAGTGCCCGCGTCGACAATACCATGGCCCATGCTTACCAGAACGCAACCGATGGCTACGTATTTAATTCACAGTTCAGCAATTTCAATACGGACGAGACGATTGGTATCCATCGCAAATGGGGTTTTTCTCAGTTGCATTTTAGTCATTTTGAGCTTAGGACGGGGATCGTAGAAGGTGCAAAAGACTCTTCCGGTGCGTTCCTCATTCAGTCTTTGGATGACAACGGTCAACCGTCGGCACGCGAGGCAACGAACCAGGAACTGCGCTCCTATACTCCATTCCTTATCAACCAGCTTGTGAAACATGACAAATTGGTGTGGGACAACAGTATTGCCATTGGTGGAAGCCATATCGTAGCTCGCCTGGCGTGGCAAACCAACAGCCGTCAGGAGAATAATGACATCACTATGCCCAATACATCTAATATCTGGTACCAGCTTAATACCTACAATTACGACCTCCGCTACGTTTCGCCGAATATGAACGATTTCAATTTCTCGGTGGGCGTAAGTGGCATGGACCAGATGTCTAAGAACAAAGGAACGCTCCTTTTGATCCCCGAGTATGATCTGTTTGATCTTGGAGCGTTTGCTATTGCCAACAAGAGGTTTGGTAAGCTTAATTTGAGTGCCGGTGTGCGCTATGACACCCGCCAGTTCAAAGGGCATGACGACTATATCGATTCTGCCGGCAATCAGCTTGCCGCCGGCGATCCCGACGCTATCCATCGTTTTGCTGCATATAATTCCAACTTCAACGGTGTCTCAGGTAGTCTCGGGGCCACCTACGAGGTTACCAGAAATTTCTACCTGAAAGCAAATGTCGCCCGCGGTTTCAGGGCTCCCAACGTTGCTGAAAGCGGTTCCAACGGTATACACGACGGTACGGTAATATATGAGATCGGGCAGCCAAACCTTAAGCCGGAGCAAAGCATGGAGTTCGACTTTACACCGGGTTTCAGGTCGAAGGATATAACTGCCGAGGCCAGTGTATTTTACAACAGCATCAGCGACTTCATTTACGCGAAGAAGCTGTATAGCGTTCTTGGCGGCGACTCCTTAAACAGCAGTACACCGGGTTTTGAAAATGCAAGCGTATTCCTCTATTCGCAAACTGATGCCACTATTACTGGCGGGGAAGTGATGGTTGATGTACATCCATCAGGCCTCAAATGGTTCGACTGGTATACCGCATATAGCATG
>CAYNGS010000604.1:0-2490 GCA_964396625.1 uncultured Flavipsychrobacter sp. | reverse complement strand
CAGGAATGACAAAGGAGAAACGGGAAGAGGCGCAGGAGCAATGGATGCAGAATGAAGCGCCGGTGATCTCAGCTACTACCGCTTTTGGCATGGGCATCGACAAGCCAGACGTGCGCATGGTGCTGCACTACGACTCCCCGGAGCACCTGGAAGCATACTACCAGGAAGCAGGCAGGGCCGGGCGCGATGGCGAACAGGCCCATGCACTTGCATTATACAACAGCACCGACATAAACAGGCTGAAGGAAAGCACGGCCTTGAAATACCCGCCCGAAGCTTATCTGAGACAGGTGTACCAGGCGGTTGCAGAATACCTGCAGATACCGATAGGCACCGAACCGGACCAATACTACTCTTTTGACATCATTGATTTCTGCAAAAAATTCTCTCTGCAAGCCAATGAGGCCATTCATGCGCTGAAGCTGCTGGAACAAGAAGGACTGTGGACGCTCAGTGAGTCGGTATATCATCCGGCCACTATACAATTTCTTACCGACAGGCACGTACTCGATGATCTTGCAAAGGCTCATGCCGACCTCGGCTATGTAACCATTGGCCTGCTGCGCATGTACAATACCATCTTCCATTTCCCCACGCCCGTCCGCGAAACCGCTATTGCCCGGCAGCTAAAACTGGAGCGGGATGCCCTCACCTCGGTGCTGGAGCGGCTGGACCAGATGGGAATACTTAAATACAACAAACCGGGCGAGGGCCCGCAGATGTTCTTTCATCATTACCGGGTCGACAGCAGGCACCTGATCATAGACCTGGAGCGGATAAATATTTTACGCAAGCGCCATGAGGCCCGAACAAAAACGATGATAGGCTTCCTGGAAAACACGGAGATATGCCGGGAGCGGATATTGCTGGCCTACTTCGGCGAGAAGCCACATGACGATTGCGGACATTGCGACGTGTGTCGCGACCGACGGCTGAAAAGTACCGCCATCGGCAATTTACGGACCGAATTGCTGCATCTCATCAAGCAAAAGGGAACCATAAATATTGAAAAACTGGTGACCCAATACCCAACCCCAATAAAGGAACAGGCATATATACTGCTCAGGGAGATGATGGACGAAGGGGTATTGCGTCTGCTCGATGACGGCAGTATAACTGTGAACAAATAATTCTAAGCCGGATCTCCGATGCTCGCAGACTGCACAACGCTGTGGATCTTTTCGTCCAAAGTGGCCACTGCGGTTTCCATCAGTTGCAGGTATGCCTTTGGCGATCTGTACTCATCATCCTTTATCATATTCATCAGGCCCATGATTGATGTGAGTGGGCCTCTTATGTCATGAGACTGGATGCGGGCAATATCAGTCAATGCCCTGTTCTGGCATTCAATGTGCTGCATTTTTTCGCGGAGCAGTTTGTGGGCCAGCTCCAGTTCCATCAGGTGAATTACCTGCCTGGCCAGTATTTCCAGCAGTTGCCTTTTGTTTTCCGGTATTTCTTTGGGTATCGTGTCCATCACACAGATTGTGCCAATGTTATTTCCGTCGTTGGTGCACAGGGGGGCGCCTGCATAAAAACGAATGTTGGGAACACTGTACACAAACGGATTATTGGCGAAGCGTTTGTCTTTTTGCGTGTCGCTAACGATGAGCGCATTGCTTTGCCTTATGGTGTGCGTGCAGAACGAAGTCTCCCGGGGCATCCGGAGCACATCAAAACCCTTGTTGACCTTGAACCACTGGTCGTGCTCGTCAATAAGTGTAATAAATGCCGCCGGCGCTTCATAAATGTCTGTAGCGAGGCGCAGTACGCCATGCAGGTTCCTGTTGAGATCAAAGTCGAAATGCTCAAACCTTTTCACTGCGTTTATTCTGTCCTGTTCGCGAATGTCCATAGCTGGTTATTATGATTATACTACATACGGGGAAATTTCCGTTTTGGTTCTTTACTTTTGAAATTCATGCAAGACAAGATCCGCTTCTCAATCGTTGGTTTCGGCAACATAGGCCGCCGCCACGCCGAGCATATATTGCAAAATCCAGATTCCACTTTAGTAGCTGTTTGTGATATTAACGCATCAGCAAGGGGCCACCTGCCCGAAGGTGTGGCATTTTATACTGAACTGGGTGAAATGCTCGGTAAAACGGATGCGGACGTGCTCTGTGTGTGTACGCCCAACTATCTGCATGAACCACACACTATTGCAGGGCTAAATGCGGGTCTTCATACGGTTGTGGAAAAACCGATGGCCATGAGCGTAGCCGAATGCGACCGGATGATAGCGGCCGCCGAAAAGAACGGCAAGACCATTTTTGCAGTAAAGCAGAACCGCTATAACCCGCCGGTGCAGGAAGTGAAAAAACTAATGGCTGGCAAGGAATTGGGTGAGATATACATGATACAGGTCAACTGTTTCTGGAACCGTGGCGACGCCTACTATGCTGGCAGCGACTGGCGCGGCAGGAAGGACAAGGACGGAGGTTGCCTGTTTACCCAGTTCAGTCATTTTGTGGATATACTTTATTACCT
>CAYNGS010000603.1:0-2501 GCA_964396625.1 uncultured Flavipsychrobacter sp. | reverse complement strand
TCTTTAATGTCTGTTCGCCAAATCAGGCGACCGATACCAGCCCACCTGATGTTCGCAAATTATAGCTTTTTTTTCTCGGTTCTTTGTTCTGCCCCGTCGGGGCTACCGTTTTGTAGCAAGATATATTAAATAGCGTTCATGCCCGGTACGGGCTATCCGTTGCAAGGCATGATCATACGGTGCAACCTATAAATGGACTGCAAAAAATCATCCTACAAAAAAAACTTTGGTGAAATTTCGCGTACCTTATATCAGCACAAACACAAGAGCGATGATCAATGAAATGGTGACGATTATTGCAATAGGTATTATTTCGTCTCGAATAAATTTGCTGATCTTTCTATCCATAGCAGGCTAAAACATTATTTATAAGAGTCGTGCTTGTTCGATGTTGGCTTTTCAAAAAACAGTTTGTGAAATATAGATGGCCTGTTCTTTCTCGATTCGTAATCCTCATATTTTTCTATCGTTCCCATCTCCTTCAGTCGCTTCCCTTTTTCCGTTAGTGCATACACGATCATCTCCTGTTTTTCCAGCAGGAAGCCCCAGAACAGAAGGTATTCTTTTATCGCATAGTACGTCTCCATGATCAGTGCATTCTGGCTCGGCAAAATACATTTGTACGATACCGATTCCCGCACAAGTTCGTAGATATTAAAATCCTTGTCTGCAGTAAAGGCGCCAATGATCCTGTTTAGAATATACTTGTTATACTTTGATAGGCTGTCATTTAAAATAATCTCATCGACCATAACTTATTATTTTAAAATTTACGCGATTAAGGTATTTAATAAACTCCGGAAAAATCACAAAAAGTTTTTAAACGGTCAAAAAACTTTTTTATCGGCAAACACGGTAAATAAGCTTGTAACCAAAATAAAATCATTAAATTGTATATTAGTGTTACTAGGATGTTAATAAATATTGCCAACTGATTTTCACAGATATATCCTGTGGTGATCACTGCCTCATCCTCGTCTTATTCGTACATTTACGCACACACAAAAAAATGTTTTTTGATGAAAAAATACGTAGTGGTTTTCAACGTTAATTTATCAGGGGTGGAGCAGGAAGTGAGCAAACTGCTCAATGACGGATGGAGGCTCGCCGGCGGAATAAGCATGGCATACCAGCATGAACATGCAGATCATGGCCACGTTCCCGGCCATCTCACATTCGCACAGGCTCTTGAGAAAGACATTAGCTGATTGCTTCGCGCATTATACTATGTACCATTGTTGATACAAAGCCGAAGTTCCCGTTGCGTATTGTACGCCCGTCATTTGTTACAAAAACAATATTGTAATTGTGTGCTACTATCGGTAAATACTAAAATTACCGGTCGCTAATCCGTTGGTGTGATTGTAATACAGGCTCAGGTGCATGGTGCCCGTTACAGGCGAATATGATCTTACGATGTGTACCCAACTGCCAAGCAATACGGTATAAGTCTTATTTGCACCGTTGGTATAGTCTGTAAGCGTCGAATTATTTGCGGTTACGTAGTAGTAACCGGTATCTACATTGTAGAGGTTAACAGTGTTGGTCAGGTAAAGATTGAGCGCAATGTTCTTCAGTTGGTAATCAGTGATCAGCAACCGCGCCATCCATATACTGTCATTAACGTTAAATGTATCACTGGCATACATATATTCAACCGGTGTACCCGAAACAGTAAGGTCGGTCAGGTTAAAAGAATCTACCCCGAATGTTATGAACATCGTACTTCCTTTCGTCACAGAATCGGCGCTCGGAACCAATACGTAACTCTTGGTCTTTGAATCTTTATTGCTGCAGGATGACAAACAAAATACCCCGGCCAATGATAATAGTATTATAGTAAAAACGCTTTTCATCCGCTTGTTTTTGTGTAAATATAATAAGCTATTGGCCAATTTGCAAATTCCACATACGGTTTATCGGCGGGGTAGGACCGCAATTTGGAAAATGCACTGCCTGCTACATTAAAGCTTATTTCAGTGCAGTTTGCCGGTTCACCGGTCGCAGCGCTATGGCTTCATGTCCGTAAATAAATGTACCAGGGAAATGCAGATAGCGGATATTAAAAAGATAATGGCCATCGCCATAAGCAATATGCCTATTGGGCCAAAGATCATATGCAGCTTGTACTCTGTTTTCTTTTTCATAAAACGGATAACCTTTCCTGGCTTTTTAATTTTGTGATGATACCATCCGGTTCACGCCTTTCAAAAACACACTGCGTAGTCGTAACATAAATTTGATAAACATACTTCACCTTATCCCGTCGCACTGCGTAATGAAAACATACAAAACCTCGCAAACTGATCTTATGTTTAATTTATCTGCCTGTTTTATATAAAAGTAATAAAATTACAATATTTCAATATAAAACCAGAAAAAATTTATTTTTGCCTTAGTAATATTTATTTCTATTAAATTTAATATGCTTGTCTTGCCAATTCCCCATTCACCTGAAATCAAAAAATTCATTTGACCCAATGAAGTCTTAATAACATAGG
>CAYNGS010000602.1:0-2506 GCA_964396625.1 uncultured Flavipsychrobacter sp. | reverse complement strand
ACCTGGAGCGGGCGCAGCAGAACTATGTTTCAGCCCAGTACCAAATGCGCACCGCACGCAACAATATGAAGGCTCTTTTAGATCTTAATGTTAAGGATTCCCTTGCCATCGATGCGTCTCTTTCGGATAATCTGCAGGTGGCTCCAAATGCGGTATTTGCGGAAGACCCCGCAATAAAGCTGGCCCTGTACCAGGAAAAGATCAGTTTGAGCCAATATAGAGCAACAAACAGTGCATTTGCCCCAACGGTCAATGTTTTATATAACTATGCCACTCAACGGTTCGACCACACCTTCGAACCATTTACCGGCGCCACGGGCACCGCGGCATGGTTTCCCGCACAGTACTGGTCGCTGCAAGCAGCGTTTCCAATTTTCACAGGAGGCAGTCGCTGGTTTGCATCCCGGAAAAACAAGATCGCATATACCGAGAGTGTGGAGCAATATGAGAACGCCCAAAAACAATCGGAGATCAATGATGAGAACATCAGGCTGAACTACATGAAAGCCTCAGCCGTAATGGCAAAAGCAGAAGACGTTATGATGTTGTCATTCGACAATTACAGGCATGTGTCGTACAGATATGAGTCGGGCATAGCGTCCCTGGACGACAGACTGAATGCCTTCAAAGATTATATTGACTATCAAAACCAATACCTCAATAGCTTATCTGATATGCTGGTGCAGCTATACCAGGTAAAAATCCGCCAACAAACATTCTGATATGAACAGATCACTTATTTATACAGGCCTTTTTGCACTGCTGCTTGCGTCGGGCTGCAAGCCAAAGTACGATGAGATATCACCAAAAACCGCCCCGGTGACGGAGGCTGTTTTTGCATCGGGTATCATTGAGCCCAAGGACGCATACACCGTCACTTCATTGTTCGATGGATTCATAGTACATAGCTATGTGGTGGAGAATGATATTGTAAAGGATGGCCAGTTATTATTTCAGCTGGATAACCGGCAGCAGCGCACGCAGGTGAATATTGCACAGACCAACCTGAACTTTGCAAAGATAAACGCGGCAGGAAACTCTCCCTCGCTGCTGCAGGTAAAAGCCCAGATAGACGCCGCCAAAGTGAAAATGCAGACGGACTCCGTAACACTTTCGCGCTACGAACGGCTGTATACGACCAACTCCGTTTCGAAGCAGGACGTGGACAATGCGCGGGTTACCTACCAGTCTTCTCTGAGCGCCTACAAAGTAGCGGTGGCAAACTACGCGGCCACGGAGGATAAAGTGAGGCAGGACCTGATGAACTCTCATTCGCAATTACAGAACGCCGAAGCCGGGAACCAGTACTATGACCTGGTGGCGATAGGACCGAGCAAGGTGTACCAGATATTTAAAAAACAGGGCGACCTTATACGCAAGGGCGACCAGGTGGCGCAACTGGGCAATCCGGACTCGATCGTCATAAACCTCGACGTAGATGAAGGCAGTATAAGCAAGGTGCAACTGGGACAACAAGTGCTGGTGGAGCTGAACACTGAAAAAAATAAGACCTATGAAGCAAAAGTGACCAAGATATACCCCCACTTCAACGATGCGTCGCAATCATACAAAGTGGAAGCGAGGTTTCTGAAAGAAATGCCGGGCCTGATATCCGGTACACAGCTACAGGCCAATATCATTACAAACAGGAAGGAGAACGCGCTCCTCATTCCGCATGCATATGTTTTGCCGGGGGACAAGGTGCTCGTGAAAAAAGACAAAAAAATAGACACGGTAAACATTAAGACCGGCATAGTATCGGACGACTGGATAGAAGTGCTCAGCGGACTTACAGGCAACGACGTGATCGCCAAACTTAAATAACGACCTGTATTAACCAAAGTGTGAAAAAACAGATTTTATGAAGATCAGTGTCAACACGGAAATAGCGGTCACCTACCTTTCATCAAGAAAGAAGCAAACCCTCATAGCTGCAATGGGGGTAATGTTTGGGGTGTCGATGTTCATATTTATGCAGTCGCTGATGAAGGGGACCAATGATTACTTTGAGAAGATGTCATTCAACAATACACCGCACATACGCCTGTACAGCGAAAATAAAATAGCTGATACGCATATGATGAATGACTTTATTAAAGACTCATCGGTAAAAATATTAGACAATCCCAAGCAACTTATACAGCGACAGGGACTGATAAACCCCTATGGCCTCATAGACCAGATAAGTAAAAACCCCAACGTAGCCGATATTACGCCACAGGTAACGGCCAATGTTATTTATACCAGCGGCAGCGTGCAGATAAACGGTACCGTGGCGGGAGTGAATATTGTGGAGGAGAACAAGATGTTTGACATACGCAGCGATATGCTGTCGGGCGACTTTATGGCGCTGAACCGGGTGAATAACGGAATTCTTATAGGGAAGGGAATAGCCGACAAACTAAGTCTGCATGTGGGCGACAATATTACTGTTGGATCGGGAACCGGCAGCCCGATGAAGTCCTTGCTCGAGTCCTTGGTTCCGCGGTGCAGGAGGGGATTCGTG
>CAYNGS010000601.1:0-2513 GCA_964396625.1 uncultured Flavipsychrobacter sp. | reverse complement strand
GTTTTTGATCACATTCTCCTGCAGTCCGTTATAAATATAGGCCGCCTGGAACTCACGGATCCGCTGCATGTTTTTTTGTGGCTGCTGGTACACCACCAGTTCCAGTATCGTTCCCGGCTGAAACGAGCCGGCCCGGTTCTGGCGTTGCTTCGCGCTTCTCACGCCCTGCACCATATAAGTTTGTACACCGTAAACCGAAGTGAAAATTGTTGTGACAAGACTGCTGTCTCCGTACTTAATAGACCTTAGCACAATGCCATTTGTCTTCTGCAGCATAGCTATTGCATAAACACTATTTTGCCTTGGTATGTTTGTGCCCCATCACTGCTCGATGCAAAGATCAGGTACACACCGCTCTGCGGCCGGTGGCCTGTATAATCCTTGCCGTTCCACACCGCCTGTCCGCCCAGTGCCTTGGTTTTATACACCAGTTGCCCGTCAATATCGGTGATGCGCACGTCTGCATTGGCCACCAGGCCCTTTATTGCGATCGTACCCGTATACCCGCTCTGCACAGGGTTCGGGAATGTCACCACATCCTGGTTTGCCGTACCGCCTTCCGTAGCAGTACTGTGAAAGGAAACAACTCCCTGCAACGTCCCGATATAAACATCCCCGGTCACCTTGTCGATCGATATCTTTTCGATGTTATTAGACGGTAGCGGACTGTTGTCCTGCGTAAATCTGTAAATGATCTTATCTGCATTGGGCGACAGCAGCCATACACCTGCATCTGTTCCCACCCACTTCCTGTTTGCCCCGTCCACGGCTATCGTTCGCACATTGTTGCCCGCGAACAGATACCCCGCAAACTGGTCATACTGAACGATTGGAATATTAGCATCACAAGGCGACCCTTGCACAGAGGGGTTGCACCCGCTCACAATACCGATGCCGTTGTCGGTCCCTATCCATATCTGGTTGTTTTTGTCCTTGGCCAGGCAAAATATCTTGTTACTTGGCAGGTTGCCATTGCCTACCCCTGTCGATAAGTGGTAGTAACTGTCATCCGCCAGGTTGTCCAGCGTGCCATTGGTGTTGTACACGGAAACGCCGCCCGATATGGAATAAGATGTAAACCACGCCTGCCCGTTGTCATCGATCACCATTGCCCCCCCGTTTACCGCCGTAGGCACAATGTATTTATACCATGTGCCGTCGCTTGCGGCACGGGCATATATCTGGTGCTGCGCCACAGCGCTCACCCACACATTCCCCGATTGGTCCAATGCTACCGCGGTCACCTGGCGCTGGTTGTCGTCGAAATAAACATTACTGCTATCAAACACTCCCTTGTTCACGATCTCGTAAGATCCGTCCGCCTTCAAAATAAATAAACCTTCCTGGAATGTTCCCATATATACCGTTCCATCTGCTTCATTCTTGGTCACGGCCACAAAATCGCTGAGCGTGTCAAAAGGGGCATAAGCATAGTGCATATAAGGCCGCCACTTGCCGTTCTTCATGTAGTTCGATACACCGCTCTTATCGCCGTTTTCATAATAAAGGTCGTTGAAGCCCCCGTGAGCAATCCAAACCTCCTTGTCGTGCGCGTATATATCAAATGCGTAAGGATCCGTCGGACCATCCGGATCATGAGTGTCCGAACTGGTTTTCCCGGTGATTTTTTTTAGCCCGTAATATTCGTCTGCCTCCCATATACTGTTGTCCATCGTCACAACCGCCTGCACCGGGTCTCCAAGGCCGGTGAATGTATCGGTAATGACGTAATTGCTGTTCATCAGTTTAATGTCCCCGTTAAATGCATCCGAGTGAAACTCGCTGATCAATATAACATCGTGCCCACCATCTATGTGCTGAATGAACGTATCGATCACGGTATCCGCTAATGACCGGCAGGTATACACCGTTTGCACGGTATCATCCACCAGCGAAAACACAGACAGATGGTTGGCCATAAACAACTGGTTGCTGGTCGTCGCCATCGATGTAAACACGTTCACCGAGTCTATTCGTTGCCAAACCTGGAAATTTTGCAATGAGGGACTGTTTTTATCGGCACGGTACAGTCCACCCTGCGTTGCAGCGTAGAAATAGTTGCCCGACGACACAAAGCTGTTTACCGGCAGCGCATGATTATTAAGATTGAATTGGAAGGTTTCATTTATATTATGGGTTGTCAGGTCTATCACAATAACACCAAGTGACGTGCTGAGGTAAGCAATCCCATTTTCAGTGAATATCTGGTTCACGTTCTTATTGCCGGCCACAGTTTTTACCTTCAGGTCGGGTATGTTATAAAACGTGTTGTCTTTAAATAGATCGATGTTCCCGTTGCTATATACCAATATCGCCGTCGATGTGGCCATATCATATGCTACACACTGCATCCCTACATCCGACATGCCCTCCACCTTGCTGAAAGGCTCAGGCGACGCATTTGGGTTGGTTCCCTGGTAAGTGAAAAAAGCCTGGACGCACAGGGTATACAATGTATTGCCATCCGTGGCAACGCCCAAACCATCCAGACCCAGATCGGCAATCTCGAACAG
>CAYNGS010000600.1:0-2517 GCA_964396625.1 uncultured Flavipsychrobacter sp. | reverse complement strand
ATGGTGGTTGTTGGCGCAACCGGTAAACCGATTGAAGGCGCGAGCATCTTTATAAAGGAGCAAAACATGAGCGCAGTTACCAACGAGCTTGGCAAATTTTTTATTAAAGGCCTAAAGGACGGCAGGGCAACGGTATGTATTGTCGCAATAGGATATGGGACAACTGAGCAAACTATTCGGATAGAAGATGGTGTGACATGTGAGCTATCAGCAAAAATGGTGCCCACGGAGGTAAAACTGAGCGAGGTTGCTGTAAACGCGAAAAAAGACCTGAACCTGAGCACAATCAGCGGACTTGACCTGAAACTGCGGCCGGTGAATTCAACGCAGGACCTGATGCGGCTGGTACCCGGATTATTCACCTCGCAACACCAGGGAGGCGGCAAGGCGGAACAATTGTTTTTGCGGGGCTTTGATGCCGACCACGGCACCGACGTAAACGTGAGTGTAGATGGCATGCCGGTAAACATGGTATCTCATGCGCACGGGCAGGGCTTCGCAGATACCCACTTCATAATACCCGAGTCTGTGCAGCAACTCGATTTTGGCAAGGGGCCATACCAAATTGACAAGGGTGATCTGTGCACTGCCGGCTGGGTAGCCTTCAAGACCCGGAATTATCTCGACAATAGCTTTGTAAAAATGGACGGCGGCATGTTCGGATATTTCCGCACGGTGGCTGGCCTGAACCTGATAAACCGGACCGACGGAAATAATAAACAGGACGCCTATGTGATGGCTGAGTATGGCTACAATCGTGGTTACTTCGACCAGTCACAGAATTTCCAGCGGGTCAACCTGATGGGGAAGTATACCAATTACATTTCCAACAATAAAATACTCAGTCTCACGCTGTCGGGTTTCAACTCCGGTTGGGCAGCCTCCGGTCAAATACCGACCCGCGCCGTTCAGGATGGCCTGACAGACAGGTTCGGCAACCTGGATGGTGAGGGCGGCGCCACAAGCAGGCTCAATTTAAACCTTCAATATTTCCAGGCGATCAGCAATCACAGCTATTTTAAGAGTAACACCTGGTTTACCTTCTACCAATTCAGGCTGTATTCTGATTTCACATTTTTCCTGATGGATTCGGTAAACGGCGACCAGATACGCCAGGCTGAAAAACGTGCAGCCGGGGGTTATAACAGTGAGTATGGCACCAGCTACTCGTTCCGGAATATACACATGAAAACACAAATTGGGACGGGAATAAGGTATGACGATGTTATGAACGACGAACTGAGCCACACCCTTGATCAGTCGATAACGATTAATCCTATTGCGCTGGGTGATGTGCATGAAACCAATATTTACGGCTATGTAAACCAGACGATAGACTTGCTGCCTCAACTGGTGTTGACTATGGGCACGAGATTCGACTACCTGGTACAGCAGTACATGAATAAGCTGCCAACAGATGAGGCAAGGAGCAGCACATTCTACAACCATGCCTTTAGCCCTAAAGCGGGTGTACATTATGACCTTGGCAAGAAAGCGCGTATCTATTACAACTATGGTATCGGCTTTCATTCCAACGATACACGTGCACTTGCAATCGGCAGCACGGCGGCTTACCAGGCTATCTACGGGCAAAACCTCGTTAAAGAAACCTTGCCACTTGCATTCTCGCAAGACCTTGGCATTGTCGCAAAGCCATTTAGCAAATTGTTACTTGCGGCGGCTGTATGGCGACTCGATCTGCAGCAGGAGTTTACGTACAATGGGGACGAAAGCAATGTGACCCCCGCAGGGCCTACGCGAAGAACAGGCCTGGATATATCTGCCCGCTACGAGCTACTCAAGTGGCTGTATATAGATGGCGATCTTAATCTCGCCCGTGCCCGATTTGTAGATTCGTCCGTTGGTAATAACTATTTGCCGTTAGCGGCTGGTATAACTGCCATTGGCGGAGCAACCGTTAAGATCAACAAAAGTTTTTCTACCGGTTTGCGCTTCCGGCATATGGGTGACCGACCGGCTACGCAGGACAATAAGATCATTGCACCCGGATATACGTTACTGGATGCCGTAGTAAATTATAGTAAGCCAAGGTACGAATTTGGATTGCAGATACAGAACCTTACTAATGTGCAATGGGATGAGGCGGCGTTTGCCACCGAGACGCGTTTAAGAACGGAAGTGGCGGCACATATACCGGGCACCACGGATCTTTGTTTTACGCCGGGAACTCCGTTTTTCTTAAAGCTGAGTGCTACTTACAAGTTTTAGTAGTGCGCCTCCATTCGGAATAATGATGTAATTTTGTAGCAAAGTATACGTTTATGAAAGGTGTGAGTTTTGTAACTGACGAAACGCGCAAAAGACGCTATGCGCAAATAGATTTGAAGGGCATTGCACAGTTTGACTATCAGGCAATGGAAAATCTCGTTGACGTGCTGATAGCGGAGGCGCGGAAGGATGAAAAAAGTATCCCTTGGGAAAGCGTTAAAGCGGAGCTCTTTATAGATGGCATGATGTATGTACAGTGTCTTTGTTAAGCCATCCGCTAAAAGGGAG
>CAYNGS010000599.1:0-2525 GCA_964396625.1 uncultured Flavipsychrobacter sp. | reverse complement strand
GCATGGTGAAGCTTGGAGATTATATGAATGTTGGCCAAACGATACTCAATACCATTTCCACAGACGATCCGATGGGTGTTGACTTTCTTATAAATGAAAAGGAGCTGACACACTTCGAAGAGTTGGACCGCCCAAAGTACCAGTCGTTTGACTCCCTGTTTACTTTGGTTCTGCCAAATAATTCGTTTTACGGGCACACGGGCAAGATATCGGTTATCGACCGGGCCGTAAATTCCCAAACCGGGTCGATCAGGGTACGTCTCGTTTTTCCGAATCCGGATTATCTTCTACGTGCAGGTATGAGTTGTGTGGTTAGGGTGCGCAACCAGGAATCGACGCCCCAGATACTGATACCTAATAAGGCGGTTGTGGAACAAATGGGCGAGTTTTTTGTCTTCCTTGCAAGAGACACTGTTATGATAGATTCTGCTGCAAAGGATAAGTCTGGCGAAACAAAGGCCGGAATGGTGGCTTTGCAAAAGAAAGTGCAGCCGGGAGAGACAATAGGTCCGAATGTGATCATAAAAAGCGGGATCGATGAAGGTGACAAAATTGTTGTTGACGGTGTTCAGTCGCTGCACGATGGTTCCGGGATCACAACAGCCAATAAACCGCCTCCGGGTGCAAAAGATGCTGGCTCCAGACAAAACAATTCACAAGGGAAACAATGATAGTACTGCTTTGTCGCTGTTTGGCTATAACGAAACTGAATGCTTATCGTTTAATTGATGAATAGGATATGATCGCTAATACCTTTATTAAAAGGCCGGTAACTGCAATTGTTATATCAGTGGTGTTGGTGATCACCGGTATTATCTGCATCCTGAATCTGCCGATAGATCAATACCCTGATATTACCCCGCCGGTAGTTCAGGTAAATGGTCAGTTTACCGGCGCCGACGCACAAACCGTAGAGCAGACCGTCGCAACCCCGATCGAGCAGCAAGTGAACGGCACTCCGGGTATGGAGTATATGCAGAGCAACAACACCAACAATGGGTTGATGTCAATGAATGTGACCTTTAAGATCGGTACTGATATTGATATCGCCACGCTGGATGTACAGAATCGTGTGAGTATAGCCACGCCTTTGCTGCCGGCTGTTGCGAGCCGCCTTGGCCTTACTGTGCGGGCCCTCAACCCGAGTATGCTGATGATGGTTGCGATCTACGCTCCTAAAGGTACCCACGGCATTACCTTCCTCGACAACTACACCAATATTTTTGTGCAGGATGCCTTGCTCCGCGTGCCGGGCGTGGGCAGTATTAACAGGTTTACCGATGACTTCAGCATGCGGATATGGATGAACCCGGAGAAGATGGCGTCGTACAACTTAACGCCGCAGGACGTTATTGCAGCCCTCAATGCACAGAACGTGCAGGTCGCCGCCGGCTCCGCAGGGGTACCGCCTCAGCGGAAAACACAGACATTCGAATTGGGGATATTGGTAAATGGCAGGCTCAGCAAGGTCGCCGATTTTGAGAAAGTCATTGTGAAGACGGTGCCGGCAACCGGCGAATTGGTTCACCTGAAGGATGTAGCAAGAGTGGAACTTGGCAAGTTCACGTTTTCAAGTAATTCGTTTGTAGATGGGAAGCGGGCTTCCTACCTGCTCATATACCAGGCTCCCGGCAGCAACGCGCTTGAAACGGCAAATGGCATATACAAAGTGCTTGCCCAACTCAAAAAATCCTTCCCGTCTGACGTGGAGTATAGTGTTCCCTTCGAGTCTGTAACGGTGGTAAAGGTTTCGATGAGCGATGTGGTGCGTACGCTGCTGCTGACATTGGGACTGGTAGCCGTGGTGGTATTTCTCTTTCTTCAAAATTTCCGTTCTACACTGATCCCCGTGCTCGCCATACCTGTATCTATTTTGGGTACTTTCTGCTTTTTCATACCGCTGGGATTTACCATAAACACGCTTACAATGTTTGGGTTTGTTCTGGCCATCGGTATTGTGGTCGATGATGCGATCATTGTTGTAGAAGCTGCACAGCACTACATAGATGAACACAACATGTCGGCAAAAGAAGCCACTTACCGCGCCATGAAGGATATATCAGCCCCGGTTGTGGCTATCGCGCTTATACTTGCAGCAGTGTTCGTTCCGGTTGGATTTATTCCGGGCATTGTGGGGCGTTTATATCAGCAGTTTGCGATCACCATCGCCATCTCCGTGATCCTTTCTGCCTTTATTGCCTTGTCATTAACACCAGCACTTTGCACTTTGCTGCTGAAACCTACACAAACCGGCAAATCGGCAAAAGGAGTGAACAGATTGTTCTACCGGTTCAATATTTGGTTCGATAAGGTGACAGACAAGTATTCCAACGGAGTGAAGCGCAGTATAAATGCATCGAGATATATTATCATTCTCCTTGTCTGCATTTGCGTGGGCGCTATATTTCTGTTCAGCCACAAGTCAACCGGGTTTATTCCATCTGAGGACGACGGAAATTTGTACGTAACATTTCAATTGCCGCCTGCATATTCCACGTCCCAGTCCGTCGCCACCATGAACAAAC
>CAYNGS010000598.1:0-2543 GCA_964396625.1 uncultured Flavipsychrobacter sp. | reverse complement strand
CTTTACCACCCAGCAATTTCTGCCATTTTTCAGCCTCTCTTTTTATGTAGTCGTTCAGTCCCCACCACTCGTGAAAGATGATAAGCACCTTGTTGGTCTCCACATCAGATGGCACAAAAAAAGCATTGCCATCATTGCCGCCAGCCACGGGAAACTGCATCATTGCGCCCTTCTCTGCTGCATAGCTCAGCGGCAGGGGTGCCTCGTGCGAAGCCTTGAAAGCCTTGTTCATCGCCAGCGCCTGCATGCCTGTAGGTCGCTTGCAGCAGCTTTGTGCATTGGCCTCATTTGCCAACAGGAAGATAACTGCGGTAAGTAAGGAAGCAAGTATTTTTTTCATAAATAGTGGTTTTATATTTTAAAGTTAGTTCTTTAAACGAATTCCTTTGTGTCCGATCCAAACTTATATCTCGTGTTATTTCACCACGGCAGTACACTCTATTTCTATCAGCGCGTCCTTAGGCAGTCGCGCCACCTGCACCGTAGACCTCGCCGGCTTCACCTCCGGAAAGTAGTCTTTATAGATCTCATTCATCTTTCCGAAATCATTCAGGTCCTTTAAAAAAACGGTTACCTTAACCACATGTGCCATGTCAGATCCTCCGGCCTCCAGCACAGCTTTAATATTTGCAAGGGCCTGGCGGGTTTGCGTGTTTATCTCGTCTCCTGCAAGTGTATTGGTTATTGGCGACATGCCTATCTGTCCCGACGTAAAAATCATACCACCGGTTTTTACTGCGGCTGAGTAGGGTCCTATGGCTTTGGGCGCGTCGTTGGCGCTCACCGCCACCAGTTTCTTGGGCCCATTGCACGACACTAAAAATAGCCCCGAAAATGCAACGGCAATCGCCCGGAAGCAAACCTTATTTTTCATGATTATTATTGTAATCCCAATCTACAACTTCTGCACCATTCAGCCAACCAGCTTTTCAAGATATTTCACAGCCTTTTTCATCCTGCTGCCATACCAGCTAAACATCTCGCCATCCACCAGCATCACGTCTGAATTTGGCATAACAGCCTTTATCTCGGTTATTTGGGCGTCTTTAAAAGGGTAGGGCTCAGAAGACAGCAATATCAGCTCAGCATTCCTTTCTTTTAGCTCACTAAGTTCAATTTCGGGATAGCGCATTTTGTCTGCCAATACGTTTTGCCAGCCCGCTTTTTCTATCATATTGCTGATGAAGGTATCTCCGCCTGCGCACATCCAGGGTTTGCGCCAAATGAAGTAAGCCACCCGTTTTGGAGCTGCCGCCCGCTGCAGGCTCATAAACCCACTCGCTATTTCATTTGCCAGTTGCTCTGCCGTCGCCGCTTTCCCGACTATTTTTCCCACTTCCCTTATCATTGCCAGGCCTTCTTCGGCGGTTCGTATATCGCTTACCCACGTCGGAAATAGCTCCGATAGTTCTGCTATCTGTTCCTTCGTATTTTCTTCTTTATTAGCAATGATCAGATCGGGCCCCAGCGACTTTACAATGTCTGTATGTACGGTTTTCGTGCCGCCGACCCTCTTCTTTTTTCTGAACCATTCGTCCGGGTGCACGCAGAATTTTGTAATGCCTGCAACTTCATCGTCCAGTCCCAGGTCATAAAGCAGCTCCGTCTGCGATGGCACCAGGGAGACAATGCGCCTCGGGGGAACCTTTATTTCCACCTTATTGCCGAGCATATCCGTGAACGATTTTATCATAAATTATACCGAATAAAAAAACGACGCAGTGCGATAGTCTCGAAAACAAAAGCATCAGATAATAGCCGAAAATAATGATTTATGGTTTACGTAAGACTGGAGGGCCTTTTTCTTTGATCTTATGGCTTCCAAAAACACGATATTATTTTCAGGATCCTGATAGCCCGGAGCGCTTAAATTTGAATAGCCACCGGTTTTACCAGTGGGCTATGGATAAAATAGTATGTCAAATCCCGAATGGGGTTTAGTTGTATTGCTGTAGCCCAAAATGTCCTTTTAGTTTGTGTCTTTGATTGTTTTTTGTCCGCGAGACACGCTAGTGTCTGGAATATTTCGATTTGTACAATAATTCACTTTGCCAGTCGTTATATTCTTTTAAAGTATTTTTGAAACCTGTAAAATTACCTTTATGAAAAGTCTCATCTCACAAAAAGGAGCCCCTTTATTTTTATGTTCAATCGTCCTGGGTTTGCTGTCTATATGTTCATGCAAAAAAAGTAAACAATCGCCGCAGGCACCTGTTTATCATATCTCGGAAGCACTAAAATCCGATTTTGGTTATAAACCCGGCTCTTATTGGATTTACAAAGATTCTACAACCGGGGATATTGACAGCGCCTATGTAGTCAGCAATGAATTGTCAAACGTCAGGGTGGGGTGTGTTTACAATTCAACTACACCGTTTCGGGAACAGATGCTCTATTCAATAAAGGTCATCGATATTTTTTCTGAAAGCACCTTGGACGCAGAACAGTGGAACGTGCTGCTTACAGACAGCACCATGACCATCAGGTTATCCAGCACACGCGACACGCTCGAGTCGCGTGAATATGGCACCCTTGCAAAATAC
>CAYNGS010000597.1:0-2548 GCA_964396625.1 uncultured Flavipsychrobacter sp. | reverse complement strand
CCACAAAGAAACCAATACTGCGCAATGGGTTTAAGAATCCAAAGAATCTCGTACTGAACTTTATTTTTTTGCGGGCGGTTTCTAAAAAAGGCTTCAGGAACGTGCTCACGTATTGTTGTTCAGCCACGTTTAGCGGCTGCTGCGCATATTTCTTTTTCAGGTACACATTCATAAACCCGGTAAATGTCGTTCCCAGTTTCGGATCCACAACGTCTCTTGCATACTGCATCGGTGTCCGTTTGTCCCTGGTTATGCCAATCATGTGCAGGAAGTATGTTGCCGCCCTGTAGGCCCAGTAAGGTTTGCTGCCCGATGCTTTCGCATTGTTATAACGCGCAATAAAATACCGAAGTATCATGCCTGGTAACAGCAATAGCAGAAGAATAAAAGAACCGGCAACTCCTGCCGCTATCCACAATACCCGCCGTGTCGACATCGGCTTGGGGACAGCCGCGAGCTGTTGTTTTTCTTTTGGCTTCGCGAGGTCCTTGCGTTTGAGGTACACCTCGTCTATCGGTGCCGGTTCCGGAAAGCTTTTAATAATTGCGGGGCCGTTTTCTCCGGGCGCCGGCTCTATTTTTTTCAGGGCATCTGCATAAGATACCGCTGTGCCTTCATCTCCTTTCTGAACCGTTTTTAATGGCATCGCGATGCTGTCACGGTACACAACGGCAACCTTCATGTCCATGTTTACGGTCACCGGCGTCGACAGTTTGTACTCCTTATCATGAAATACTATTTGTTTCACCGACATCGACATGATTTTCTTCAAAGTATCCACATTTTCAACTACGCCGTCAGCTGCCAGCCAGGCCCTTGGTGGTTGCATGGGCGGGGTCCCGTCAGGCTGTGGGGTAGGGCGGTTCTCATTGTCGTTGCCTACCGTCGTGTCAAAGTCCAGCCACCCGAAACCGGGGAAGTAAACCTGCACCCATGCATGTGCCTGGTTGGCATAGTACCAGTACCATCCCTTGTTTTTGTCACTGCGGTCTTCTGTCAGGAAGCCCACTGCTATCCTCGATGGGATGCCCAGTGAGCGAAGCATGAACAATGTAGCGCCCGCAAAGTATGCGCAGTACCCTTTATGGTTCTCATTTAGAAAGTACATCAGTTTCGATGCATTGGGCAGGTCTGGTATGCCGGGATTGTCGGTGTATTTATACACGCGGTCGCCATTCTCGTCTCTCGACAGAAAATAATTCCGTATCGCTATTACCTTATCCACAGGCGTTCTGGCAGTGTCCGTTATCTTACGTGCCAGGTTGCTTATCGACCTGAATTTTTCATTACCCGGCATGTAGGTGTAATACTTCATAAATCCCGAATCAATGCCTTTATAATCTGTCACCTGTCGTAATAGTTCGAATCGTTGATCCTGGAACTTTCGGATCGCGGGATTTGGCACGTTGTAGACAAAGTATGCGCTGTTAAGAACGGACACGTAGCTCTTTGCCCTGAAAGCCGATTTGAATTCCTCCCTGAAGTCCTTCTCGATCGTTATGGGCTGCACAAAATAACCCACATTTGGTGCCAGGAACGTTGTTGGCGACAGCATTTTGTTGTATATCTCTATCTCTACCGTCTGGCGCAGCTTTGCACCCAGGCTGTTGCGGATCACCGATGAGTCCATGCGGGTATAAAACAACGGTATCTTCGATGGGTCAGGCTCAAAGAGGTCGTTGTAAGGTATGGTCGAGTCCCGTTCAAAGGTTTCCGTCAGCGTATCAAACTTGGTAAAATAAAAAGCCGTCAGATACAACGGGTTCGGTATTTCCGTGCCGGGAAAGAAGTTGTTGATGTGTGCACAAAAGAGCAATTGCTTACTTCTGCTCAGGGAGCTGCTCAGCCGCGAATAGTCTTTAAGATCGAAAGTGCCATCTTTGTTCTCCTTCAGCATTCCTCCCTTACCTTCCTTGCCACCGCCACCAAAATTGTCAACTGTCTCTTTTATTTGCCCCCGCATCAGGTACACAACGCCACTGAGCAGCAAGGCTGCCAGTATGCCGAAGAACACAAGCCGCCGGGTGAGGAACCACCAGAATTTCTGCGATTTGTCTTTATAGTTGTAGATCTGCTCTGCCGTGAATATAATGTAGATTGCATAAAGCAGCGCCGGTGTGAAAGCCCGCAATAGGCCTATAACCGTCTCGGTATTTGATTTGGCGATCAGCGCGATGCACGCACTCAGCAGGCAGGCCGCAATAACAACGGACCAATAACGTAGCCTGATAAAACCCCAGCCTGTCAGCCAGCCTGTTGTGAAAAGGATCGCGAATACCTGGAAGTGACGCGCTACAAAAAAGGCGTCAAACTCGCCCGATTCATATTTATCGAGACCCTTGTATGCAGAATAAAGGACAAGGATCAAAATTACAAACGTGGGCAGAAACCTGAACCGGAACGAATAGAAAAGTGCAGCTATACCCATCCCGGCAGCAAAATAAATGGATTGTTGCAACGCCTGGTTTTGAAGTATCGAGTAGTACTGGTTTACATTCACCAGCAGAAAATATCCTACCAGTGCCGTTGGCAGTATTAAAAAAATAAG
>CAYNGS010000596.1:0-2551 GCA_964396625.1 uncultured Flavipsychrobacter sp. | reverse complement strand
CATAGCGCAAAAATATGATTACCTGACCTGCTCCATAGGCATCGCACCCAATTCGTTCCTGGCAAAAGTAGGTACCGAGTTGCAAAAACCAGACGGCCTGGTGGTGATCACTCCGGAAAATATCGACGAGCACCTGGCGACGATGAAACTGACGGACCTGCCGGGCATAGCGAGCAAAAATGAACGCCGGCTGCAGATGATAGGTATACGAACGCCGGTTGAGATGCGGCACGCTTCTCCCGCATTGCTGCGCAAAGCTTTCGGCGGCGTGGTGGGTAACTACTGGCACAGTCGCCTGAATTTTGCCGAGGTGGATATGTATAGCAAGGTGGAAAACCGTACCATGAGCGCAACGCGAACCCTCAGCCGCAAGCAGAGCGAAGACCGCCAGGTGCTGCAGTCTATGCTGGTATCGCTGTGCACACGCCTGGAGCAGCGATTGGTGAAAAGCGATCTGTTTTGCCGCGAGATAACATTTACCATAAAGTACAGCGACCAGACAAGGTGGGACACGCTGATAAAACTCGCAGAACCCATACAGGATGCGGTGGAGATGATCAGCTACGTAAAGGAGCGGGTGACCGAGTTTGAGCGATCGCGAAAACTCGATACCATTTTTACGAATAAGACCATGAATCTCGGTGTTGGTATCTCGTCTTTTATGAAAGGGCAGGTAATGCAGTATAGCCTGTTTGACAACCGCATGAAAAAAGATACTGTGCGGCGCGTCATGTACCAGATAAAAGACCGCTTCGAGCAAAAGAACATTGTGAGAAAAGGATGCGAGCTCTATATACCTAATGTTATGAAAGACGCCATTGGCTTTGGCTCGGTGCGGGACATGGTGGTGAAAGGGGGCGAGGTGAAAAATAAATTTATGCTGGAAGAGGAAGACGCAAACGGTGTATCGCGCAAGACTGTGGCGACCCCGAAAAAAGTTGTTGCGACAAAGCATGATCACGAAGAAGTATACCACGAATACGAGGGGCCGGAATATGCAGATGAGCCCGTAGGATACTGACCGGCGATGAACAATTTCAAAAAGATATCAGACTAAATAAAATGATCAACCAAAAGGCAAACGAAAGACTTGAAAAGGGTCGGGGGGCGCAATACAATCCTAAGAATAGATTTCTGAAAGGGGAGTATGTGCAGGAACATGCAGAGGGCATAGACGACTGGGAACAGGAAAAAAGGGAAACGGAATACATAATCGATGACAGCAAAACACTGGTGAACACAGTTACCAGTCCTGATGTGGGCATGATGTACTCTGCAAATCCATACCAGGGTTGTGAGCACGGCTGTGTATATTGTTATGCCCGCAACTCACATGAATATTGGGGCTACAGTGCAGGCGTGGACTTTGAGAGCAGGATAGTGGTAAAAAGAAATGCGCCATCGCTGCTTCGGAAGTTTTTTGACAACAAAAACTGGGTGCCCGCAACTATTTCCCTGAGCGGCAACACTGACTGTTACCAGCCCATAGAGCGCAAAATGAAAATAACAAGGGCGCTGCTGGAAATATGCCTGGAGTACAGGAACCCGGTAGGTATACTGACCAAGAACGCGCTTGTGCTGCGCGACATGGATATTATTGAAGAACTGGCGAAGCTGAACCTGGTGAGCGTTTCCACTTCCATTACCTCGCTTGATGAGGACCTTCGGAGAGCGATGGAGCCCAGAACGGCATCGTACCGAAACCGGCTGAAGGTGGTTGAGACGCTGGCAAAGGCCGGCGTACCCACCGGTATCATGAACGCACCCCTGATACCGGGACTCAACGATATGCATATGCACGATGTGCTGAAAGCCGCGAGTGAAGCAGGTGCATCCTGGGCCGGCTACACGGTGGTGCGGCTGAACGGAACCATAGGCGGTATCTTTAAGGACTGGTTGTACAAGACATTTCCTGATCGCGCCGACAAAGTATGGCACCAGATCAGCGAATGCCATGAGGGGCAGGTGAATGACAGCCGCTGGGGCAACCGGATAGTCGGCGACGGAAAATTTGCGGAGCTCATCAAAACACAGTTCCAGATATACTGCAAAAAATATCACCTCAATGAGCAGCACAGGGAACTGAACACGCGCGATTTCAGAAGGGCAAAGATCGGGCAAATGAGCCTGTTTTGAGCGCAATACCTGTAAGAAAGATTGCCGGGTATGACAATATTCAGATAATGTTAGCTCGTTGACCCGCTCGCAAAAAATATAGTGTTTTTGACAGTCGCTTATGAGCACGATCATGAAATTTATTGGCATAACTTTTTACATTTGATGCCGTATGTCATTTGATCCCGAAATAGCATTTAAACCCTTAGCCCAGCAAAATTCATATCAATCTGAACGGCTAAGGCAACTGCTTGAATACCTGCAGGGGCATTCCCCGTTTTATAAAAAACTTTTTGCGCAGCACCACATCAACATTCATAATATTAAGTCTCTTCGTGATCTCCGGTTCATACCTGCTACCTCCAAGAGTGATATGCAGGAGCATAACTGGGATTTTCTTTGCGTTCCCGATGGCAACGTAAAAGAGTATACGGCT
>CAYNGS010000595.1:0-2556 GCA_964396625.1 uncultured Flavipsychrobacter sp. | reverse complement strand
ACCAGCAACTGGAGCGGTACGAACGCCCTTTACCTGAACCCGGCCAACATTGCCGACAGCAGGGAACGTTTTATTGTTGATCTCGGCTCTCTGAACGCCGGGATATATAATAACCTGGGCACGCTGAATAACAAAGGCGGGATCATAGGCGCAATCTCGAACGGTAATACTCAAAACATTTTTAATTACTCAAACAATAACTCCTTCAGCCTGATAGCACCTTATGCAGAAATACATGGGCCGGGCTGCATGATAAGCATTAATCACAAGCACAGTATTGCAATTACTACCGGATTGAGAGGAATGAATCAATTCGACCACTTTGATCAGTCATTGTACCGGATCATAAATGACTCGGCAAATGTGCCATCGGGCAATGTGGACCTGCTGTCGCAAAAATTTAATTACACGGCACAGGTGTGGGCACAGGTTGGCGCTACTTACGCGGGAGTACTTTACGAAAAAGGACACCACCAGCTAAAAGCGGGTGTGACATTACGCTATCTTGACGGCCTTGGGTACATAGGGCTGAAAGGAAATAATCTTGATGCGCACTACAGAAACGGGAATGATTCGGTATTTGTAGCTAACTCTGATATTGAATTTGCGAGCAACATACTGAGCACGAGAGGCGCTGTGCTAAGCGGCGTATCGAACCACAGTTATCTGTCGGACTTTCTGAATGCAAAACATGGTAACGGCATCGGTGGAGACATCGGTCTTGTGTATGACTATGTTCAGGACACCTCGGACGGGCTGTATGATAAAGACGGAAGAACAGATGTGGACCGCACGAAGAACAGGTATAAACTGCGTTTGTCTGCAGCAGTGAGAGACCTGGGGTCTATCAAATACAAAAGCTCAGGCAATTCGAACTTTACGGTTACCGGCAATGGTTATATAACCGGCAAGGGTCTAAGCGACAGCGTGACAAACTATCAGAATTTCCGGACCTATGCCATAAGACACGGATTTACTGCCGACACATCGCACCAGGATACGAAAGTGCATCAGCCAACAGCGTTGGTTTTGGGAGCTGATTACAATATATATAAGAAGTACTACGTGAATGTAACTTATGTGGGCAACCTTGTTAACAGGCAGGAATTTGGAACCTCATATTACAACCAACTGACAGTGACACCACGAATGGACTCAAGATACCTGAGCGTGGGGTTGCCAATGTCGTATAATTCGCTGGCACATAACTTTATGCTGGGCGCCGGATTGCGTTACAGAGGCTTCTTTATAGGAAGCGAAGATATGCTTGCGCTTGCGCTAAGGCGCCAATACGGGTTTAATTTTTATGTTGGCGGCTTTGTACCGATTTACAAAAAAACGCCTAACGGAAGCACGCCCCATCATCATCCAATTGCGGAGCCGGATATGGAGCACGGCGGCAGTTCTGATACCACAGACAATGTACCCGATGTTTATGAAAATGACCTCATTGATCACAGCCAGAGGGAATCGCCCGCTACGAGGAAAGAAAATATTACAGACGCCGGAACTGTTGGGGAAAATGACGCGCCCGACCAACGGAAACACCTGTATTTTCTAAAGCAGGAAAATATAACCGCCAACAAAAACTAAAAAGTAACAGAAAGACCGCCATAAATCATTCTTCCAACGGACGGGATTATGCCCGGGCCGGGGTACTCGGAAGTGCGCAATGTGAAATATTTTTCGTTTGCCAGGTTGTTTACACCCATGCTAACTTTGTATCTCGACCATTTGTAGGCCGTAGAAAAATCCAATAACCAGTACGATGGCATAATACCGGTTTCTGCTGAAACGGAAGAAAGCGCATTTGAAGCGTCGCCGAAGGATTTGCTTTCGTATGAATACTGCATATTAAAATCAAACCCCTTCATCCAGTAGTTTACGCCAACCCGGTCGATGACGTGTGGCGCATATTCTACCTGGTTGCCTTTGTAATCGCCCTGCGTATAAACAGCGTCGACATAAGCAAAGGAATTATAAATGCTCAGCTTGCCTACGTGCGCATGAGGGAAAAACAGGTTATTAACGTTCAACTCGCCGTAAGTCTCTACGCCGGTATGCAGGCTTGCACCTGTATTCGTAACTACGAATTCACTGCCCCTGGCGACAGTGCCGATGCCGTTATAACTATATAAGTAGAAGATACTGGCGTCGAAATTCAGTATGCTTTTTATTTTGCCTCTTATGCCCAGGTCTGCATTGTTTGCTTTTGTGTCTTTCAAATTAGGGTCGACTGTTGCCGTGGAGCCAAATGGGGTAAGGTCGGAATAAGTAACAGGTTTGTATGACTGGCTGAAATTTGCATAGGCGTTTATCCTGTTGCTGATGTCGTACTGCAGGCCTATGCCGCCAAGTGCAAAAGTGCGGCAATTTTTCTGGTTGTTGATATTGAGGGTTGGCATCAGCGCGCTGGTGGAATCGTCGTGATTCTCTGCATGACCATAGGCAGATGTGGACAGGTACTCAAAACGGACACCCGGAGTGATGCTCAGTTTTTTCCCGACGTGAAAAATGTTTTCGGCAAAAATGGAAACGTTATTTGTGCGGAAATAC
>CAYNGS010000594.1:0-2563 GCA_964396625.1 uncultured Flavipsychrobacter sp. | reverse complement strand
TCAGCACATCAGCTAATTAGCTAATCAAAAACCAGCTAATCACTAAAGAATCAGCTAATCAGCACATAAGCTAATCAGCTAATTAAAAAAAGAACACCATGACTGCCAAATCAAAAGAACAGGAGCTCGCAAAAGACCTCTACCTCCACACCGGCAAGTCTCAGTCCGAGATTGCCGATATTCTTAATATCGATCGCAAGTCTCTTTATCTGTGGATTAAAAACGGCCGGTGGGACGAAATGAAGACCGCAGCCCGTCAGGCCCCCGGCATTATCCTGCAGGATATTTACCATCACATAGATGCAGTAAATAGCAATATCCTCAACCGCGAACCTGCAGACCGCGTTCCCACTATGGAGGAAGTCAATAAATTACAGAAACTGCTCAAAATGACCCGCGACATCGACCGTAAAAGTGCAGGCATGTACGTAGAGGCTATTGAGGAGTTGGTTCGCTACACATCCCGAAAAGATATCGACTTCTGCAAAAAGCTTACTAAGGTGGCCAACCGTTACATCCAGGCCACTATCGAGTCATCCTTCGCCAAACGCGCCGATGATACTTCCCGCGAAATGGAAAAGTATATGACCGGCGACGACGGCGATTTCTTCTCCGTCGATAAAAATGCGCAAACCCGACCCGTCCCGCACATATATCCCACCTCCGTTGGGGCCGACCCATTTGCTGTTGGGGTCGACCCACGTGCTGATAGGGCCGACCCATGTGTCGACCCCCTCTCGCGCAATTCATCCGCCGACCCGTATCTCGTCCCCCTCCCTCGGCAAATGTGGGCAAATGATGGGGAAATGCCTGCAGACATAAATGCAGGCCTGAAACCCTTACCGGTAAAGGATATCATGCCCGGAAACGACGCGGATCAATTGCCCGCTTTCCAGCAAAAAAATAAGTTACCCGATGGGGAAATGGCATCGCCCCAGGCGTTGTCTTCGGTGCAGGACGGGAGTGGATCAGGCGATACGTTTGCCGCCATTATGGCGCTCCCTCCTGCGTCCCGGCCTTCGCCTTTTCGCGAGGGCAATATCCTGTGCGTAACAAACAAAGATCACGTCAACGAAGACGAGCGCAAAATGAGCGACTCCGTTCGCTACTATCCCGATATCGATCCCTACGAAAAATTCAACCGCGCGGCCTATCAGTCGCGCATAGCGTCTGAGCAGCAGGACAAAGAAAAACAACAGCTAGCGGCGCAGAAACGCAAAGCCGCAAACGATGCCATCATCAACATGGACGACTACTACAAGTATCGCGATCTGCTTATGAACAAATGCAGGGATATCAGGGAAGAAGTGGTCATAAACGGAAAAATGCGCAACCGGATGGCGTACCAGCATAACCTGCTCCAGATGCAGTTCCCCGAAGACCAGCGCGACATCGTCACAGACGAAGAATTCCTGCGCCGCCGCGCTGTCGCCGCCACCCTCGCATCCCTTCGCACCGGGTCATCATCATAGTAAACCTTCGCGTTTTTGAGCCCCGCGCTTATAGCCTTCATGTCAGCGGGGAGCCTCGCTCGCATTTGTGTCTTACTATAGGAGTGTGCCTTATGGCACTGCATACTCGCCCTGGTTATGCCTTGTGAAAAACAAAGGAAGACGAGCTATGCCAGTCTTCCTTTGCTCAATGTTTTGGTGCAGGTCGGCTGCTATTTCGCAGAGTGCAGGGCGATCTTGTTGCCTTCGCTGTCTATGAAGTGAGCCATAAATCCATTTTGGCCGATGGAAGTTTTTGGCAATACTATTTTGCCGCCTGCTGCCTCCACCCTGGAAAGGGGCTCGCTCAGATCCTCACCGCCATTCAGGTAGATGAGTGCGCCCTTGTCCGATGGCTCATAGCCGGGGCCCTGCACTATGCCTCCGGTAACGCCATTTTGCATGTCGCCCGGTAAAATGCCGTATTTCATTTCGGGATGAGGCATGACCTGTATTTCGGCGCCCAATAGCTTGCCATAAAATTCTTTGGCTCTCTCGAAGTCTGTTGCTGGTATTTCAAACCAGTTGATTGAATTTGTCATTGTTGCTGTTTTTTATTGTTAGAAGATATTTTCTTTTTCGCTGGCTTTGCTCTTTTATTGAACTCAATGCAGAGGCCGATCCAATAGTCAAAGTCCTTTTTTGTTTTTAATCCATGGGCATTTACGTAAACATAACCCTTCATTGGCTTGCCTATGAAGTCCATTTCCCGGCATCCTTTCCTTTCAAGCGCCTGTTCGTAAACGCTGGGATCGATCCGGCACATTATCTCATCCTTTACTACGCCAACACACATCTTGCCATTGAGCATAAAACAGGTGCCACCAAACATATGCTTTTCCTCTACGCTGGGGTATACGGAGAGCGCTTCCCGTATCCTGTCATTCAGTCTTTCGTCAAATGCCATGTTCAAAAAAATTATGTCGTTTCAACGTGGTTTTTAAGGCCGTTCATAAAGAGCTTAACTCCCTTGTCCGACTGTTTTCGTATCATCATCCGATCCATGAGTTTCCCGATCAAACCGAACTTTACTTTATATTCCATTACCTGCTGCACCACTGTTTGACTGCCAT
>CAYNGS010000593.1:0-2572 GCA_964396625.1 uncultured Flavipsychrobacter sp. | reverse complement strand
CTGTATAACCTTGCCATCTATATCATACGCTCAGATTGCTCTTGCGATAGCTTTTGGCCGGGGCTGTACCTCCTCAGTGTTCGGTCTGATGTATGTATGATGCTTGCCATTTCTGTTAAAGACAGGTCTGCTACCTGCATCAGATGGGTCATCGCTTGCTTGGGTATCCCGGTCCTTATGATATTAATAAAATCGTTTTCGTTTTTTATGTGTGCGAAATCTCTTTTGCCTTCCATGCCCATTAACCCTATAGTGCGAATTGCCATTGCGTCTTGCGCGTATCCATATACTGCAATAGGCTCGGATACGGTGGTGTTTTCTGCTGTTTCGGCAGCATATGGTTTTGTTTTTTTAGACTTGGTTTCATTATGTCTATTGACCATAAACTTGCAATTTGACCACAAGTTACGGTCATTTGTCCGGTTTAGCAAATTTATTTTCCGGCCACCATACTTATTTCCACATTTACGCCTTTTGGCAGGCCGGATACTTGCACTGTTTCGCGGGCTGGGGCCGCATCGGCAAAATAACTGCCATATACTTCGTTCACTTTTGCGAATTGCCCCATATCCATGAGAAATATCGAGGTTTTTATCACATCACTAAATCGCATTCCGGCGGCTTCAAGTATGGCTTTCAGATTATCCATCACTTTTGTTGTTTCGGCTTGTATATCATCTTGCACCAGATTGCCGGTTTTGGGGTCCAGCGCTATTTGCCCGGATATAAATAACATATTGCCGAATTGCACTGCCTGGTTATACGGCCCTATCGGAGCCGGAGCATTTTCTGTACGAATGATTTTCTTTTCCATAGTTGCAAAAGTAGCAGTATTTGCTTCTTATTTAAAAATGATCGTTCTGCGAAATAAACTTACAAACTTAAATCTCATTTACTGGTCCGGCTTTTCGCTTTTGCCTTTTCACTTATCGTTACATTTGCACTTCGTTTATGATATACTTATTACACATTGATACTTCTGTTGACTCAGGCACGGTGGCCGTAAGCGGAGATGGGATCATATTGGCGTCTGTTGTGAATGACGAAACGCGCAATCATGCTGCCACTGTAAATGTCATGATCAATCATGTGCTCGCAGACGCCGGAATTTCGCTAAATGATTTGAGTGCAATAGTAGTCTGTGCCGGGCCGGGGTCTTATACCGGACTTAGAATAGGTATGGCAACGGCTAAGGGCCTTTGCTATGTGCTGGACAAGCCCTTGCTGCTCGATAACCGTTTGACGCTGCTGGCATATCAGGCGCTGCAACATCACAAAGGCTGCACACATTATGTTTCACTATTGGTAGCTCGCGAAAAAGAATATTTTATCGGTATCTATGACAGTGATTTCAATTGCTTGTTGCAACCCCGGCATATTGCTGAGGAACAGCTAAAATATTTTATAGAAAAAAAACAAGATACGCGCATCATCACCGATATGCCGGAGGCAGCATTTACCGATTTTATAATCAAAAACTCCCATATCGACAACAATATTAAAATCGACCTCAATTCATGGGGTTTGTATGCATTCGGGCAATACAAATGTAATAACAATGTAAATTTATCGGATTCAGAGCCTTTTTACCTGAAACAAGTTTATACTCATAAGTAATTGGTTATAAACAATTTATACAAATATTATCTAATTTATTTTTATACTTTAACGCTGTCTTAACTTTTTTTTCAAATATTACTTGTTTCATATCGCTTTAATTGCGTATGTTTGCACCCCCAACATATAACTTATATGAAGGGGTATCAAAACAACATCTTTTTATCAATTAACATCGTAAATTTAAATTAATGGAAACGACGGTATCAGCAAACACTCTGGTGATTCGGAAAAGCGAAGGTTCTAGCGAACACATCAAATTGGATTACGTAGCTGTTAAGAATGCAGCTATGACTTTAAGGGCTATCAACCACAAACTGCGTCAGCAGATTGTTAAGTTGCTCGAAGAAAACAAACGTATGAATGTAACTGACATTTACGTTAAGTTGCGTTTAGAACAGTCTGTTGCTTCTCAGCACCTGGCTATCCTTCGCCGTGCAAACATCGTGATCACAGAGCGTGATGGTAAGTTCATTCATTATGCGCTCAATCATGCGCGCATAGCAGCAGTTGCTAAGTTCGTTAATGAACTGGTACACTCTGAAGAGGCCAGCAATTAATCTCAATTGATAATGACTTCGTAAGATCGTCCCGCTAAACCGGGACGATCTTATTTATTTTCGCGCAGAGGTGGTTCGTAATACTGAAACAGTTCAGCAGTGTAGCTTGGTTCACTTGCTGTTAGATATTAAGAAATACCGCGGATAACAATGCATTTTCAAGCAATCGTATAAAAAAAGGTGTCGTTAAGACACCTTTTTCACAATAGTTAATTTATTACAGTAGAACTATCTTATCAATGTTACGTTGCCGTGTTTGATAAAGTCGTGACCGGTAGCAGTTACCGCGCTCACCTCGTATACAAACACGCCAAATGGCTGTGGCTTGCCGTTCAGCATACCGTCCCATCCCTTGTCTATGTCTGTGGTCTCAAATACCTTCACGCCCCATCTGT
>CAYNGS010000592.1:0-2573 GCA_964396625.1 uncultured Flavipsychrobacter sp. | reverse complement strand
TTGGAACAGGACTCCCGTCGGCATTTCCGATCGGGTTCGCTCAAATTTATAATAATCGGGCTAAATATCGGAAGTATGGCGCAGGGACGTTTTTTAAAAATGGCGAGATATTTTTGACATGTAAACACTTTTGCAACAAAAATGGTGTATGTTTACATTTATTAATTTCAATTTAATCAAAATGGCAACAGGTAAAGTAAAGTTTTTCAACAACAGTAAAGGATTTGGATTTATTACACCCGACGATGGCGGTAAGGATCTTTTTGTTCATGTCTCTAGTACTAAGGACGAAATCCGCGACGGTGATAAAGTTAGTTTTGACGTAGAAAACAGCCCTAAAGGGTTGAATGCAGTAAACGTTAGAGTAGTTTAATTCCCGCGATAAATTCTTTTGGTCAGGCTAAAGCCATCATCTGGTGGCTTTAGCTTTGCTATTATATGAGCGTCGGGGTAAAGCGGTTGTGCTGAAGCAAGGGAGGCGTTGCGTAAAACGGCAATGCGATAATGCCAGGGCAACGAAAAAAAAGTGTATTTCAATAGTTGATTATCACACATACACTATCGTTATCACATGCTCAAAACACTGAGAGGATAGCCCAAAGGCCCGGAGGAGCTAAATACGCCAACCCCTAAGGCGCTTTACGCAACGGGCATTTCATTTTCCCAAGCTCTATCTGTAGCCCGACCAAGTCCGAAGATGTTCATGCATGGTTGCCTGAATATATTTAATCCAGGCAAAGTTAAAATCCATAATGTTTGGTACAGGATTGCTGCGCTCACAGACTGCATTTAAATTATGTGAGCAGTTTTACAAGTCTAACGGTACAGGACTAAACCAAAACATCTCTTAGCTTATAGGCATACAGAGCCCAAAAGCGCCCCTCGCGAAAAGCTTGGGGCGCTCCATTTTAAGGATATTTTTGATTTATTTTAAAGAGAAATCGTTATTCCTTTATGACTTTCTTAGTCACCTTGTATCCATTTGTAATATCCGTGAATTGCATAAAATATACGCCTCCGGGCAGGTACGAAATGTCTATCGTTTCTTTGTCTGAATCAATTAATTGTTTATAAAGTTCTACCCCTACTGTGTTATAAATTATAAGAGATGCATCTTTGGCTTGTTCTATTGTAACGCTTTTCTTCGTCGGGTTGGGATATATAATAACCGCATGACTGATATTTACAGATTTAATACCGTTGGGAACAACGTGTATGGCATTCGAAGTGTCGGAGCTGCAGCCGGTAAGCGTTACTATGTCGTAGTAGGTTCCGGGCACTGATGGTGTGTAGGCCTGGCTGGTGGCCCCGGGAATAATGCCGGTTGTTACTTCGTACCATTGATTACCATATGGCGCGCTGGAATGTAAAATACCATCCGTAAGCGTAATTGCCGGAGTAGCAGGCTGGCCAATGATGAGGGACATGTAGGTACTCAGCCATGAGGGCAGTGAAGTGAAACTATCGCAAGCGTAAGAATATCCGAAACCATTAGCCCATGCGCCCTGGGTAACAGTTACTGCTGATGCAGCACTTGTTATGCCCTGATCTACTACCAGGATGCGGCTTGCATAGGAGCTTTCTGATGATGTCAGGATGCGGGAGCCATTATAATGTTCATCTGACATCAGGTAATCGCTATGGCCCATTAACCAGGCATCGAAGGTGGATACTCCCGGGTTCACTATTAATTTAAGTCCCTTTGCAATGCATTCGTTGTATATGGCAGTCAGATAGGCTTTGCCGGCACTGTCAGGACTGCTGCTTACTTCATCAAGAAATACACCCGTGGCGCTATCGGCTGCTATGGCATTTACACGGGCCAGGTTAGCAGCCAGATTATCTTCTGTAGTTCCATATTTAGTTCCCTCGTAGCCACCTGTAATGTAAGAAAACACCTTTATGCCATGTGGCGTGTACTTTGGTGGCAGGCAACCACCGTGCCAGTAACCGCCGGGAGTATTGTCAATAAGTATATCCGGTAAGGCGCTCTTAATAGCAGTCATATCGGCATTTGGTGAACTGTCATCATGAAGATTGTAATCTATCATGCATATTTTGGGCCGGCAAGGTCCCTGACCTACCCATACAATTACCGTGTCGTAGCTAATATCGCTACATTTCTGAAGAGCCACCACATAAGTAGTTGTGGTATCCGGGTGAACATATAACGAAGCCTTGTTGCTGTCTATGAGCACGCCGTTGGCGTACCAGTATACAGGCAGATAAGTATCCAAAGTATCACCTATAAGTGCACTGTCACCAAGTGCTATTGCTTTATCTGGCCCTGCAATGGGTATGGCATCGCTGGGGATGACACTGATGTCATCTACGAGATAAAAACTGTAAACACCGCCCGTCGCGCAAACACAATGGTGCAAGGAGGTATCATAATATGGTACAAAATCCGTGTTGGCTGTATCCGTAAAATTTCCTATGGTAATTAATCTTTCCGTACCGGTTGCCACAAAATTGCCTTGTATCCTTGTCCAGTTAAAGGTGTCGGAAATAATAGCTGCTTCTGATACCTGTGGAATATATTCGGTCTGAAGTTTTTCCGGTTTACTGGTTGT
>CAYNGS010000591.1:0-2580 GCA_964396625.1 uncultured Flavipsychrobacter sp. | reverse complement strand
CGCTTAGTGGTTTATCCGGCTATATTAATCTTGCTGCCTCTTTCCCGGCCTTCTACAGTTACAACGAAAATCTGAACTCTGCCGGTTGGGTTATTGATACCGTCGCATCCTCTGTACTTAGTCCCTTGCACGGTTATGCAGGCAATTTTGGTTCATCCGCATCGCCCGTTACTGTTTCGCTGACCGGTGTAGTTAGCAACCATACAGTTACTACCTCTTTGTCCAATCACAATTATACGTACACGCTCGGCTATAATCTTGTGGGTAATCCATATCCATCACCCATAGACTGGAATGCGGCCTCCGGCTGGACAAAGACCAATATCGACAATGCCGTCTACTACTTCAATTCCGGCGATACCAACCAGTATACAGGTACATATAGTTCGTATGTTGGTGGTATCTCCAGCGATGGTATCGCCAGCAACATCATTCCTTCCATGCAGGGATTTTTTGTTCATGTTTCGAGCGGCGCTTATCCTGTGGCCGGTACGTTAACAACAACAAACAGCGTCAGGGTCAATAATCTCACTCCCGTTTTTCACAAGCCTTCGGCGTCGGCAGACGCTCTGCTGCGTCTCGACGCTTCATTTTCTGGTGATGGCTCACACGCAGACCCGGTCGTTATTTATTTCGACGATCGTGCCACCGGGCCGTTCAACAAAGACATCGATGCGCTTAAACTCATGAATACCAATGTCGGGGTGCCGAGTTTATACACGGTTTCTACAGACGGGACCGACAGGTACTCGATACACGCCCTGGCCAACATTCCCGACAGCACAAGGCTGGTGCCGCTCGGATTGCAGATACAAAAGGATGGTTTGGTTACGTTCAATACCCGCAATCTTGATAACATGCCTCCTGGTGTGCACGTCTATTTTTACGACACAAAGACAGGGACCATTAACGACCTTTCTTCAACGCCTAAATATCGCATCTTCCTGGGATCCGGAAAGTATGAGAACCGCTTCTTTATCATGTTCACACACGGCGATAAGATAAATATTCCCGGTTACGATGGTGCTCTGAATGCCTATACCTCGGGAAAAAAGTTATTCGTCTACGTTACAGAAGGCGCCGGCACGCTCCATATCACCAACATGGCCGGCCAGGTTATTCTTACACAGCAGCTTACCGGCACCGGTTACCACCAGGTAGATGTGGAGGCAAACACAGGCATCTATGTTGCAACTTTATTTTCAGGCATGGGGAAGCAATCTAAAAAAGTATTTATCGGCAACGAATGATGAGCAGGACAAAGGATTTTTCAGGTAGGAAGCATGTAATACGTTTGGTTATTACCACCATCGCCCTCTTCTCATTTGGGTTGCGGGCATATGCGCAGCAGCCGCCTCCGCGTCCTATATCTGTTTATTTCAATCCCGGCCTCGGGTTGCGTTTCGGCGCTTTCTTCCAAAGTACTTCCGGTGGCACCGTTATCATTTCCCCCAGCGGCATCCGCACATCCACGGGTACCGTTGTGCTTGCAGATATGGGTTATGCCTTCGGCGCTGCAAATTTTCAGATCCTTGCAAATCCCGGCACTGTCATCAGCATTCTCAACGGTCCCGATGTTATCCTCACAGGTAGCAATGGAGGCTCGCTTACGCTTCACATCGGTACATCTTCTCCCGCCTCACCATTTATAACAACCGCCAGCCCCCCTGCGCAGACATCAGTGAACGTTGGCGGCACGCTCACAGTCGGTAGCCCCGTTGCTAATCCTTCGGGGTCTTATGTTGGTTCCTTTTATGTAACGTTTATGCAGCAATAGGATGGGCGTTATATTTAAATCGTAATAAGTAGAAATGACAGTTAATATTGCAGACGTTTTTTCAAAAGTGGCTACCTATAAAAGTGTTTTTTCGGGCTGTAGAAGATATTTCTGCATTATTTTCTGCTTGCTTTTCCCCCTGCTTGCTTCTTCACAGACTGTCGACGAATCAGAATATGATCAGATATCGGTTTCGCTCGAGGTGAAGGATGTCGGCACGGCGGACATCCCCGCGCTCTATCGCGATAAAGATGTTTACCTTTCTGTCACCAACGTTTTCGATCTCCTGAGGATCCGGAACAAGATCGATCCTTCATATGACTTTGTTTCCGGTTTTTTCCTAAATGAGTCTGACTCCTTCGTTGTGGATAAAACGCACAGCCTTATCCGCTACCAGGGCAAGGTCACTGCGCTGAACCCTGCTGACCTTGTTAAGACCGACGGCAATCTGTACCTCGATCTGAAATATTTCAAGTCCGTTTTTGGTCTTGATGGTACATTTTACTTTCGCCGGCTTGTGGTCACCATGTTTTCCACCAGTGAGCTGCCCGTTGTCCGCGAAATGCGGCAGGAGTTGTTACGTCGCAACCTCAACCGGCTCAAAGGAGATGTAAAGGCAGATACTACGGTCAAACGTACTTATCCTTTTTTCCATTTTGGCATGGCCGATTGGGCTGTAATGTCCGCTCAGCAGTCCGAAGGTCTCGATCAGACGACCGTGAACCTCGGCCTCGGCGGCGTGCTTGCGGGCGGCGAAATGAACGCATCACTCAATTACTACAGTCAGTCTGCCTTTTCCGAAA
>CAYNGS010000590.1:0-2581 GCA_964396625.1 uncultured Flavipsychrobacter sp. | reverse complement strand
GAAGTACATACTCAAGCATGAAAACGAAACAGAGTTCTAACCTTAAAACGCATTTATGACGCTAACAATACACAAAGCAGTTGCCATGTTAATGATGACCACCTCGCTATGGGCAACTAAACTGCACGCGCAAACCTGGGCGCCGAAAAAGAATATTCCGTCAGGCAACTTTGATGGTGCTGCCATCTTTAGCGCCGGGGGCGATATATACATGGGCGGGGGATTATATACCAACGCAATAATGGAGTACGACACGCTCGCCAACACATGGGTCAGCAAGACCTCCATGCCCGGTATGCTCATCACCACACGCGCCGGCGCATCCGGGTTCACCATTAACGACACGGGCTATATAGCATTCGGGTACGATCAGGACCCAATTACAATGGGAGAGATAGACCTTACCGATCTGTGGCAGTACAACAAAGCCGGCAACAGTTGGGTGCGCAAGCAAGATTTCCCCCCGGTTCATTGGTACAAGCGACTTGGCACCATGTTTGTAGCCAATGGGAAAGCCTATTTTCCCGGAGGCTATGACTCAGGCACAGCCTCTAAGCAATTGTGGCAATATGATCCGGTTACCAACGCATGGTCGCAAAAGCACGACCTCCCGGTTGGCATCTACGGCGCACTCACATTTACGCTTGGCAGCAAAGGATATCTTTCATTCTGCGATCTCGACAGCGGCGCCACCAATTTTGTCTTTGAATATGATGCCGTCGCCGATACCTGGACCAGGAAGAACGACATGCCTGCACCACGCAGGATCGGGCCTGCCGCCTTCGTCATTGATGGCCACGCATTTGCCGGCCTGGGATCCTTCTACGATGGCGCCATACATGTGTTCAACGATCTCTATCTCTACAACCAGGCTGCCGATAGCTGGACTGCCGTAGACACTACGCCACTCATCGGAACATACATTACGGAGACTGTATCCATGGGCAACAAGGCCTTTGTGGGCGGGGGAAAAAACATCAACACCGGCGCGTATTCAAAAGAATGGTACGAGGTGACATCCGCTATGTTTTCCGGTATTGCTGATCTCTCCATGCCGCACCGTATAAGCTGCTACCCCAACCCGACAACCGACGCCATCACAATAACCGGCGCACCTGACTGTAAGAGCGGGTGCAGCTGCAATATTATTAATACCTGCGGCTCCGTCGTAGGCCATAAGATATGGACCGGGGGTAAAATAGAAACCAACAATATTCCCCCTGGACATTACTTATTAGAACTGAGCGCAGGCACCGAAAAATACGTTACGGTTTTCGAAATGCGCTGATGCAACCGTGAAAACGTTTCCGTATGAAAGCCCCCCATGCGTGCCCTCGCCACAAGCACAATGCTTGCACCACTCTGCTTTTTTGCCGATGCAGGCATTTTTGTATCTTACTGTGACCAATGAAGCGTTTTACTGAAAAGCTGATCAGCAATTTTTATCTGCGCAATATCGTAGCCTGCTACGCTATATTCAGCGTCTCTATCGAGCGTAAGACCCTCATCTCCAGCTTTAATGTTTTAGGCTTCTGGATGAGCAGCATCACTTTTACAGGCGAATACCTTATGTTCCTGTTTCACAACCTCGTGCTGTATGAAAAGCTGTTCCGGAAAAAAAAGTACGTATGGTATGTGCTTTCGTTCGCCGCGTTACAGATCGTGTTCAATGAGGTCTTCGTCAGAAACATCTGGTACCTGTTTCTCGCCGAGTGGGTACCGGAAACACCCGTAGACAGAATGCTCATTTATTACGACTCTACTGCTACAACATATATCGGTCTGGCCCTGTATCTTGGCTTTAAGTATTTCAAAGAGCGCGAGGATAAACTGAAGATAGAGAACCTCGCCCGGCAACTGGAGCTGAAACAACTGAAAGAACAACTGAACCCCCACTTTTTATTCAATGCACTCAACAATATATACAGTTATACGCTCGATCGCAGCGCGCGTGCCAACGAGCTCATACTGATGCTCAGCGAGCTGATGCGGTTCATTGTAGAAAATGCGGATAAGGACACCATCCCCATAACGCAGGAGATCTTTTTTGCTGAGCACTACATTGCCTTCGAAAAAGAGCGTTTAGGCAATCGGTGTATAGTTCATTTTTCCAGATCAGTGACCGCAGAAGAGGTCACCATAGCCCCCTTTATATTGTTTACCTTCATCGAGAATGCATTCAAGCACGGCACCGCATCTGTCGAGAAAGGAGAGATAGAAATAAACATACGCGTCGACGAAAATCAGACGTCCCTTTACATCAGTAATCCTATCGGCAAAACAACAACCCCATCCACACACATCGGTCTCGCCAACACCCGCCGGCGCATAAACCTGTTATACCCCCAGCGCCACACCCTATCTCTCACCATCGAGAACGGCAACTTTATTTCACGCCTCACCATTGTCAATAAATGATGGAGGTCATGGGAAACTGTGATTTACATCAAATTGCTATTGCAGGCTTAAGCAAAATGGGAACAATAAGGCCAAACAATTCTGATTTGTGCCTAATTATTCCCATTTGTATCAAGTCGGGATGACTGGACAACTTTCGAACTCTTTTATTCAAGACCTCAAC
>CAYNGS010000589.1:0-2585 GCA_964396625.1 uncultured Flavipsychrobacter sp. | reverse complement strand
TCATCTTCTCCAGTTCCGCGTTGGTCAATATATACTCGGGAACATAACCACCTACCGCTGTGATCGCAGCATGAATTTTCTGCATCTATAAGTATTTAAAACTGCAAATTTAAAACAATTTGCTCATTAGCAGGGAAGCCAATAAGCTTATTACACTTTTACATTTGTTTACCTGTGTGTGGCAATAAAAATATTCAACTTCGATCAATTATAAATTAGTTGATCTCAATGATCAGGTGCTCATTCCGCCACACACGCTCAGTACCTGCCCCGTCATATAAGCGCTCATATCAGAAGCAAGGAAAAGCGCCGCATTTGCTACCTCATCCGGCTTGCCGAAACGGCCAAGCGGTATTTTTTCAAACCACTTTTCTGCCCCACCGTCTTTAAGATAGTGCGTCATATCAGTCTCAATAAAACCCGGAGCTATGGCATTGCAGCGGATGTTGCGGCTGCCTAATTCCTGCGCAATGCTCTTGGTGAATCCGATAATGGCAGCCTTACTTGCTGCATAAGCACTCTGGCCTCCGTTACCTTTGATACCGACTATCGAACTGAGATTTATGATGCTGCCTGCACGGCTTTTCATCATCGGCCTGATCACCTGCTTGGTAAGATTGTACACACTCTTCAGGTTTGCCTGCATTACCTCGTCCCATTGGTCCGGCGTGAGCCGCAACAACAGGTTATCGCGGCTGATACCGGCATTATTCACACAAACATCGATGGTGCCAAAATCCTTCATTACATCGTTTGCAAGTTGCTCAGCAGCTTTGAAATCTCCGGCATCGCTCTTATAGCCTTTCGCTTTCACACCCAGGCCGGCAAGCCGTGCCTCCAAAGCCGCTGCGCGCTCGGCTGACGACAAATAGGTAAATGCGACACCGGCGCCATGCTCGGCAAATTTCACAGCTATCGCCTCGCCTATACCCCGGCTTGCACCCGTTACCAACGCGATTTTATTTTCGAGCAATTTCATTCCAAAATAATTTGGAGTGCTAAAGTAGTGATTGCAGCCGATATGTAGTAGTGGTAGTTTTAGTTTTGTGATTTATCAGCCGGAATGTGATTACCGGTTGGTCACACCATATCCATAGTGATCCTTTGCTTCTTCGTCCACTTCGAAACTTTGGAAAAATAACTGAGGGCTATTGTGTTCAGTTGCTTTCTCAAAGCCTTCGAACGCTCGGGGGGAACATGGCAAAGAATACGATTTCTTTCGGCGATCAGTTCCAACGCGATATCCTGGATAGTTATAGCGTGCTTCGGGTCAGAATGCAATACGATCTTCTTGAACCAGATGGTCAGTTCGCAATAATGCCGGTAATAATCCAAAAGCTGGTTTTCAATGATCGCTGACATGGTGGATTTAACAAAAGGTATATAAAGATATAAAATTCAATAACTAACGACCTTTTTATCCTTTTTTCGCATTAACAATATAAATAATTTTACCTTTGATCTTGTTAAATTAGCCGATGACAGCCTATGGGAAAATTTCACAACAGCATCGAACTGCACCATGAGGAATTTATAAAGAAGCAAAAAATGTTCTTTGTAGCCACAGCGCCGCTTGGCAGGGCTACACACATTAATCTTTCACCAAAAGGCATGGATAGTTTCCGCGTACTGTCGCCCACGTCGGTTGCTTATATGGACATCGTCGGCAGCGGCAACGAAACATCAGCGCACATACACGAAAACGGCCGGATCACTTTTATGTTCTGCGCTTTTGAAGGCCCACCTAACATTTTACGCCTCTACGGTACAGGCCGTGCCGTGTTGCCAGGCGACCCGGAGTGGGCTGAACTGGCTCCGTCATTCGAACTGCAACTGGCCACGCGCCAGATAATTATTGCTGCTATCCATAAAACCCAGACATCGTTCGGATACAGTGTTCCGCTATATGAGTACGCCGGCGAAAGAGACCATGCGGAAAAATGGGCAAACAGCAAGGGTGCGGAGGGGTTGGAGCAGTATAAAAAAGAAAAGAACCGGGTCAGCCTCGACGGGCTTAAAACTGCACTTTATTAACCGGGCAAATGAACGAATACCAGGATACGGAAATAGTGAAAGACGCTTTGCAGGTGTACTTCTCGAAGTACCATTTTGCAGACGGCGGCTATAATGACAAGTACTTCAAAATAAAGGTCGGGCCTGTGTTTATACCAGTGCCAAATACTCCTGGACGCATAGCAGCAGTAAAGATCCACGATATACACCACATGCTTACTGAATACAAGGCGACATTGAAGGGAGAAGCAGAGATCGCGGGCTGGGAACTGGCCTCAGGTTGCGGTAAATATCCCGAAGCATGGTTTCTGAATTTCGGTTCACTCTGTTATGGCCTCATCTTTTTCCCCCTGCCCTTATGCTCGGCATTTATGCGAGGGCGGGCAATGGCCACCAGCCTGTATTATGGCGTCACCTACGACAATGCACTACTAAACAAAACCATAGGCGAGCTGCGGCACTATGTGGGAATAGACAGTCCGCGGAATAACTCCATTAAGGATTACTTGCTTTTTATTTTATGGAGCGTTCTTGGCCTGGCAACCACTTTTATGTTTTTCTTTTGTGTTTAC
>CAYNGS010000588.1:0-2587 GCA_964396625.1 uncultured Flavipsychrobacter sp. | reverse complement strand
TGCATTGCTGATCTCTTTTGCCTTTACGCCAAGAATGTCGGCATATTTTTTCTTTATCGATCGGGGCAGTTCAGGCTCCTCATCTTCCTTTTCTTTATCTTTTTCTTTTTGAAATTTGTATGATGCCGGGTAAACCTTCATTTTACCGGCCGATGCAGTCGCCGGAGGGGTGGGGTATACCTCCTTTTTGTCTGCCAATGCCGCTGCTTTTGCCTTTGCCGGCGCTTTCTTTGTGCTTATTGCATTCGCGGTAGCGCTGCTCTTATTATGAGGAGCTATATATACATCGTCAATGAACTGAGGCTGTTTTGAAGATTTGTGAGCGACGGTTTTATGACTGCTGTGACAACTGTCAAGAAGTGAGGAAAGAATACATGCTATGGTGAATAAGAGTAATCGTTTCTTCATCGGCATGTTTATGGATAAGCAAAGATACAATATATTATCAACAGAGCAAGCGAGGGCTATGTATGGCCGCTTAGGCCGGTTTTCTTTGCCTTACAAAGTACATGGGCATGTCCCCCTTTCCCTTTACCGGCAGCAGTCCGCGGAATTCAAAATCAAACCTGTCTTTTATCAGATCATACGTTCTTCCGGATATATTCACTTCTCCCACCTCGCCGTTCGACTGCATTCTGGAGGCAATGTTTACCGTGTCGCCCCATATATCGAACTGGAATTTTTTTACCCCAACCACCCCCGATACCACCGGGCCGGAGTGCACACCCACGCGCATGTCAAAACTGAACTTGCCTTCGCTTTCGCACTCTTTTTTTCTTTTCTTTATATAATCCTGCATTTCCACTCCTGCGCTCACTACGTGCCATGGCGTACACTCCACGCCGCTGAACTGGCCGCCAACCGCCATATAGGAATCTCCGATAGTTTTGATCTTTTCGATCTTATAGCGCGTGGTTATTTCATCAAACGCCCCGAAGCAGTGATTGATCTCCGCCACCAGCTCCTTCGCCGTTATGGACTCCGAAATCTCTGTAAACCCTTTAAAATCAGTGAATAGCACAGTGGCGTGCTCGTGGCTCACCGGCTCCACTTTGCCAAATTTCTTCAGTTCCACGGCCACGTCGTTTGGCAGAATGTTGAGTAGCAGCGTTTCTGAGATGAGCTTCTCAGCCTTAATGGTATTTACAAACCAGGCACAGGTGACGAAAATAACCGAGAACGAGATAGAAAGATTCATCGAATACAGCACCTTTATCATAGTGTCTGATGCCACCAGGGGCCGTCCCGGAAAAACCGGTTGAAAGATCGCCGTTATTAACAGGCAGGCAATGAAAATTCCCATGAAAAATATGGCCGGGCGAATGGATGTAAATATCAGCACACCCAGCGGTGTAAGGAAGCCCCACACTACCGTGATCCCGCCGTTTTGGATACTCCCCATCGACCATTGGGCGATCACCGGCGCCAGTGTAGATGCAAAAAATATGGAGTAAACAAGCAGCAGATGGTTCTTTAACTTGTGTGAAACGATGATGGTCACAATAGCATTTATCGCATAAAGGCAGGCGGCAATGGCCGGTATAGACCAGCCAAACATCAAGTAATACATCAGTGTCCACGCCACCCCGCATAAGAACAAAAAGGAGGAGATAATGATCAGCAGTTGTTTCTGAAATGCTAGATCAGGTGTGTCCTCGTCCCTGCGGGCATACAATTTTGCGTATTTGAACATAATTGGGTCGCTGTCTTTCTTTTTCCTTGTAAAAGATTCGTGAATCCGAAACAAATATACTGTTTAACGGTAAAGTTTTTTAGCAGGCCCGGCTTAAGTCAATAACATTTAATTAACATTCAGTCGGGTACACCAAATAAATATCTTATTACTTTGTGCATAATTGATCAAATTTAATTAACATCACATATGAGTGAAAAATTTAATGACAAGCTATCCAGTTTGCCCAAGGAGCAGGCCAGGGTATTAACGGAGATATCCAAGACCAGGCCCCAGATGGAGTCGATTTCGTCGAGAAATCTCATAAAACATCTGCCCTGGGTCAATGTTACGGGTGGCTACTACCGCGTCAACCGGAGGCAGGTACTCGAAATCCGTCCGGGACTGATCACTTTCGACACAAAAGACCCCGCGTCGCCAAAGATCCTGCCATCCACACTGAATCATATGCCCAGCCTGAGCAAAATAACAGATGATGGTCTGCTGAAACAGATAGCCGATATTGCGGAAAGGCAGGATTTTAATATAAACGACCCCATTGTCAAGTTTGGTGATGAGCCAACACACATTTATATCATTTACAGCGGTAAAGTGTCCTTCCTCGAGCCGGGTGTTTTTGAATTTAAAAATGCCACAGGAACCATGGGTCCTCAACAGTATTTTGGCGGTTTTGGCCTGCATTATGATATTGAGGCGCCGGATAACACTGCCTTCCCCGACAATCCTAATCTGCCACCTCCACCGATCGAGGGTCAGGCTCCTGAACCCCAGTTCCTGCACCATTGGATGTACGACGCTGTTGCCAGCACAAAGGTGAGTACACTCAGGCTGGAGTATAAAAAAGTCAAAGAGATCATCGATACATTCCTGAAACCTTCTGAGCGGCCGGATAAA
>CAYNGS010000587.1:0-2588 GCA_964396625.1 uncultured Flavipsychrobacter sp. | reverse complement strand
CCAGCGGAAATTTGATGATGATAGTAGTGCCCTCAGCCTCCAGCGCAGCATTCCGCTTGTCTATTATCTCCAGCTTGTATTCCGTGCCCACACTCTTGCTTACCAGCGCCAGTCGCTGCCGCGTCAGTTCCATACCATGAGACTCGTACACCATCTCCGACCGTAATTTCAACCTCCGCGATTCCTCCCGCCCTATACCGTTGTCGTCTACTTCGCAGTACAAATAATTGCCGTTTCTGTAAAAGCTTATTTTCAGCATTCCCTTCCGCTGCTCCAGGTAGCATAAGCCGTGCCTGATGGCATTCTCTATAAATGGCTGTATGATCATAGCCGGTATCTCTATAGTATCCTTATTCAGCTCAGCGCCGCAAGCGATACTGTAACTAAACTTATCTTCAAAACGCATAGCTTCCAGCTCCAGGTAATTTTCGAGGTACTCTATTTCGCGCCGCAGCGTTACGACGCCTTGCTTCGAGTTTTCCAGCGTTTGCCGCATCAGCAGCGCAAAGCCTGATAAATATTTATTGGCGTTCTTTACATCATTCGCCACCACAAAGTGCTGTATGGAATTGAGGCAGTTGAAGATAAAATGCGGGTTCATCTGCGCCCTCAGTTGTTTTTGCTCCAGTACCGCTTTTTGCTGGTTTGTGCGCAGCTTGTTTTGTCTGAAAAGAAGCATACCGATAACTGCAAGAGCAATGAATGCAGAACAAGCACCGTATATAATAATGTTTTTCCGTTGCAGTTTCAATCCTACTTCCGCCTCTTTCCGTGCTTCATCTGCCCTGGCTATGGACTCCTTCTTGTCAAAGTCATACTGCATTTGTGACCGTACTGTTTTCCGGGTATTCTCTTCGTTGAACATACTATCCCTTGTGGTCACAAATGCTTTATAGGCGACGAGCGCCTTTTTATAGTCCCCCTCGCGTTCATAAAGCTCACGAAGATGATCATACGCTTCATTGACCTGCTGCAGCGACTCAATTGCCCTCGCTATAGCCAGTTGCTTACTAAAATACTCCTCCGCCTTTTTATATTGCTTTAGCTCATAAAAATCAACACCGATATCCCCGAGCGATGTAACGAAATTACGGCGGTTACCTACTTCTTCAAATAGCCGCGATGCCACAGAAATTTTATTGATTGCGTCCGCATACTTATGTTGAAGGGTATAATTGGCGCCAATATTGTTGTAGGCTCCCGCTATCCCGTTTTTGTCTCCTGTTTCTTCATAAATCTTTAGCGCCTCAAGTGCATATTTAATGGACTCGGTGTAATTCCCTTCGTCCATGTATATATTCCCTATGTTTTGCAGGTATGTGGCGGTAGCATTTTTGTCGCCTGCCGCCTCTACCATCTTCATGCCGGCGGAAAAATTCTTTAACGCTTCTTCGTAGTTTTTCTGTGCACGGTAAATAGACCCGATATTGTTATAGCACATGATCTCCCCCGGTTTATTGCCTACCTGTTCATATATTTTTGATGCTGCGAAAAAATTATTCAGGGCTTCGGGATATACTCCTTCATTATAGTAGCAGTTTCCCATGAATACATAAGTATCCCCAATTCCTTTCTTATAGCCCGTTTTCTTATACAGCGCCAATGCCCTCCCATGATTCTTCAACGCTTCCTGCACATTGCCGCTTAATGAACAAGCACCACCCAGGGTATTGCATGCCCTCGCTGTGATATTGTCATAGGGCATACTTTCTGCTTGTTCCAAAGCCTGCTGCGCATATTTTACAGCTTCGCCAAGGTCAATGCTGTAAAAGGTCTGCGAAAGAACTATGAGCAATTTTACCTTATTGGTATCCGCTCTCGCCTTAGGCAATTCAATAAGCAACGAATCTGCGAACGCCTTCCCCACTTTTTTTTGCGCGGAGAGCAGCAGCGGATTAAACAACAGTAAAAAAATTACAGCGTTCGCTAAATAGTATCGTTTTACCCGATCTTTTATCATGGCTTACAATTAAAAATACATAATAATAATATAGCTCCATAATGCAAGCCCGTAAATAAGCCAGTGATTTTGTAACTGTGAAGAAATTGACGATAACTGTAGTTCACTTTGTATCCGGCTCGTACCGCACAAAGACCGATATCCATATAGGGTAACTATACCCATTTACACGCAACCTGACGACAATCAGATTTTTTTATGACCAAAGTCTTACAAATGAAATAAATGAGCAGATTATTTTTGTCTCATGTTTGTTTTGCAGGCTTCGCAGCTACTCAGAAATATTATATGCCCATTGTGCAGGAATGGTGTACATATAAAAAACGGTTCACCGTTTAGGATATTCAACGCACTGGAATTGAATGACGAGTGCCCAAATAAGGACTGCAAATTATTCTACGAAACACTGAACACACACTTCAAATCATTTGAAACGGGGCAAATAAACGAGTCCGAATTAAAATCATGGCTCGATAATTTTAGAGCCGAAAATCAACCGCAATAAAAAGGGCTACTTAATTTGTAGCCCTTTTTGTGTACCGTTCTTTCCTATGTGGCTCCGGTTTGTTCGGTGTTAATTCGCGATACTTTAACCGCGTGCCGCAAAATTGTTTCAGCCCATCTTCAA
>CAYNGS010000586.1:0-2589 GCA_964396625.1 uncultured Flavipsychrobacter sp. | reverse complement strand
TTTCGGGTATTTCTACCGGTCTTATTGCTGTATCATACACCCTTAGCACAGGCTGCAGGGCTACACGGTCAGAAAGCATAACAGGATGCGGCCGTCCAATGAGCCTTGCAAAAGCTGTCTGCACAGGTTCAACGATCACGTTAACCGAAGCTGTACCTGGTGGCGTGTGGACGACCTCAGACAACAATATCGCAAATGTTACAGAGGATGGCGGAGTGGTAACTGGAGTCTCTGCAGGCACTACTACCGTTGTTTATACAGTAAGCGATAACAATGAAATTACAACCTACATCATACCGGTAGTGGTCTATCCTCTGCCCGGCCCGGTTACCATTAGTGTTGAGCCTGGCGTAAACATTATGGCCGGCCAAAGCGTTACGATGAAGGCAAATGTTTCGACCGCTGGCTACGCTCCGGAATATCAGTGGATGGTAAACGGAACGCCTGTGGCAGGTGCCACCTTCCCGGCTTTCACCTCGCGCAACTTTGCCAATGGCGATGTCGTTACTTGTTCCGTAACATCAAGCACCGCTTGCAGCCCAGCCATATCTGATAAGGTAACGATAACGCTTGTCAACAGCGGTGGAACGATCAACGGATTATCTGTTGCTGAAGTAAACGTTATTCCTAACCCGAACAAGGGAACATTCGTGATCCGCGGATTCCTTGGCACGCTCAATGATGAAGATGTGTCATTGGAACTCACAGATATGCTCGGACAAGTAGTCTATAAAAACACCGTGGTAGCGCCGGGTGGCATACTAGAAAACAAAATATCATTGACGAATACATTGCCAAACGGAATGTATGTGTTGAACCTTCGTTCAGGAAGTGTAACGAAGATATTCCACATCGTTATTGAGCAATAACTGAATTGAAGTAAGACAAGGATTAGGGAGTAGTAAGGCAAATCGCCGGGCTACTCCCTAATTATTATCCAGCTTTTGTTTTAGCTGCCTGGTCATTCCGGTAGTGTAACTTCTCCATTTCTCAAGGACCTCGGCCAGGTCTGCCGGGAGATCGGAGTCAAACTGCATCCATTGACCTGTACCGGGATGGCTGAATCCCAGTTCCTTTGCGTGCAGCGCCTGCCTAGTCAGTATACTGAAGCAGTTATCAATAAACTGTTTGTATTTCGCGAATACGGTACCTTTCAAGATCCTGTCGCCGCCGTAGGTGCCGTCGTTAAAGAGCGGATGCCCTATATACTTCATATGCACTCTTATCTGGTGCGTTCGTCCTGTTTCCAGCCTCAGCTCCACAAGCGTCACATAGTTAAATCGCTCTAACACCCTGTAGTGCGTCGTAGCTTCTTTCCCATAGTCGCCATCAGGAAACGCATCCATTATTTTTCGGAAACGCAGGTTCCGTCCTATGTTAACCGATATTGTCCCCTCGTCGGTATCAAGGTCGCCCCATACAAGTGCAATATACCTGCGGTGCACCGTGTGTTTTTTAAATTGTGCCGCAAGCAGTGTCATTGCTTTTTCTTTCTTCCCGATCACCACCAGGCCGGTTGTGTCTTTATCTATCCTATGCACCAGTCCCACCCGCGACAGGTTCTCAAGGTCTACATGCTCCTGTTGCAGGTACCACGACAGCCCGTTTACAAGCGTGCCGGTATAGTTGCCACAGCCCGGGTGCACCACCATCCCTGCAGGTTTGTTCACCACCATCAGGTCATCGTCTTCATAGGTTATATTAAGCGGTATCTGCTCCGGTATGATCTCCTTAGTTTCCGGCCTGCGGGTCTCAAAAACAACAATGGTATCGTTCGGCTTTATCTTGTAGTTCGACTTAACCACTTCGTTGTTCACCAGTATATACCCGTCCTCAAGCGCCTGTTGCACCTTGTTGCGGGTCGCACCTTCCAGCCTGCCCATCAGGAATTTGTCGATGCGCAGCGGTTCCTGCCGCTTATCGGTAGTTATGCGCATGCGCTCCACGGGTTCATCCCTGGCCTCCGTCAAATCCTCTTCGGGGCCTTCGTCGTCCCAAACATCTTCTATATCAGCTTCATTCGCCATTACACAAAAGTAATGTAATTGCCGGACGCGCAGATTCCCTTCAATTCTTCTCTCTTTAAGCCGTATTTTTTCATCGAATGCTTAGAAACAGGAAGTTGCCAGGAGTCGTTACGACGTTGCAAATGACGGACTATTTTTTTCGGGAATTGGTCAAATAGCCTACTGCTTATCGATTAAAGTATGATAAATAATATGTGTGCTATTGGGGCCGATTAAACGCAACGAGCCAAAATTGAAAGTTCACCTGCGTTGTCCGCGTCTAAAATATTTGCCACACCTATAATTATTATTTCGTTTTTCAGTTCTTTGATTTTAATTTGCTGCCGTATCATTGAATAAGGCTCACCGGAGATATGTAACGAAGTGTGAAGATGGCATCATATGCTAATTCAGCGATATTTAATGTGAAATAATTAAAACAGCCGGTATTTTTAAGGTTTATTATTTTGACTAAATGATTTATTCTTTGCGAAATGGCAAAACAAGGCAAAAAGACCACACCTGCAGACACCGTATCAAAGCAAAAAATTGCTCCCGCTGCCGCTCCCAAGAGCGTCATACC
>CAYNGS010000585.1:0-2591 GCA_964396625.1 uncultured Flavipsychrobacter sp. | reverse complement strand
CACGGAATGGAAATCTTACGAGGATCTCATCTGCTTCCAGGTCGATAAGCAGGGTGTCATCAAAACGCAGTACAGCATTGTGCCCGTCACACTCAAGTCCGATATGAACACCATATTCCCAATTAAGCAAAAACTGATCATAGGCCAGGATGGCAACACAGCCTATCTGCAACTGCTCGAGAACGAGACCGTAGAGCACGATGACCTGAATGTGCGGATGGGCAAGGAGGGAAAGATCACCTACCATTCCAACTACTACCCCTCCGTGCTCAAATTTGATATTGGCAGCAGCAAGATCACCGACTATGCAGTCATAGGCGATCACAATTATAAGCTCCGGAGCCACCCGTATATCTGGCTCGACAAAGAGAAAGCCATGATATACATCGGCAGCGATGGCCGCTCCACCATATGGCTTGGCCGCTACCAGATGAACTAGTTTGTTGGTTTCCGTTTATATAAGGCGCCCGACAGGGCGCTTTTTCATTTTCCACCCTACGCCACTCGGAACCGATTGAGATAATCGTCCCATTTATTTTCACACATTTTTTAAATAACTCCAAAGACTTATCCGGCGCCATTTCTCGCAAATACAACCCATCAAATTGTTGATTACCGGCCGTAGTCTGGCATAACATTTGCGCTGGTATCACATGTGTTTGCTCCATTACAAACACCGGGGCCTTTCGCAGGGTCGCTGCTTTCGCAAGCCCCCTGTGGCAATCGGGTACTGAATTACCATGCGGTCTTTGCGATGCGATAATGATGTGATAATGTGGGAAATTCAAACAATTGATTTTCAGACGTTTATGTTTTTTTGGGCATCATTTTTTATTTTTGTCGCGATGTGATAATGAAAAAAAATTGCAACTGTTATGGCGATCAAAGCATAGCCTTTGGACCTCTTTTTCACACCCGCCACACCCTTCCGCGCTTGTACATCGGGTACCGGACATGGCACCCGGGGTATTTGCTGCTTTACGCCTCGCAAAAGCGCCGGTATATCGCTAACGGAATAAATAAATAATTTTTATTTTTATTAAATATACCTTAATGACTATCAATAGCTCAAACTAAAAAAAATAACACCCCTATTTAGTGCTTTTACATTAATTTTGCACCCTATTTTTGTTTATTTCATAAAAAGATAACGTATGCAGGAATTTGGCAAAAAAAATCCGTCCGTCAACTTGTCTGACCTGGGCATTAATGTTGGTATAGCACATTGGAATCTCTCCCCCGAGGAGCTCGTGAAAACAACCCTCGCCCTTGGCCAGGGAGTGCTTAATGATACCGGCGCGCTTTGTGTGAATACAGGCAAATTTACCGGCCGCTCGCCTAAAGACAAATTTACCGTGAAGGACGCCAAAACCGAACACAGTGTGGATTGGGGTGATGTAAACATTCCCATGGCTCCCGAAGTTTTTGACAAATTATACAACAAGGTTTGCGACTATATGGCCGGCAAAGAAGTGTGGGTACGCGATGCTTATGCATGTGCCGACCCCGCTTACCGCCTCAATATTCGCGTCATCAACGAAACACCGTGGGCCAACCTGTTTTGCAACGACCTGTTTCTGCGCCCGGCCGCCGGCGAAATAGCAACCCAAAACCACGACTGGCTCATACTGCAGGCTCCCGGCTTTCATGCCGACCCCGCAACCGACGGCACACGCCAGGGCAACTTCACCATCGTAAACTTCACGCGCAGGATCATCCTTATTGGTGGCTCTGCCTATACCGGCGAAATGAAAAAAGGCATCTTTGGTGTGCTCAATTTCATACTGCCGCACGACCACAAAGTGCTGAGCATGCACTGCTCTGCCAATGAAGGCAAAGATGGCGATGTAGCCCTGTTCTTTGGTCTCAGCGGCACCGGCAAAACCACGCTGAGCGCCGATCCAGACCGCGCACTCATCGGCGACGACGAGCACGGCTGGGCCGACAATTCTGTCTTCAATTTTGAGGGCGGCTGTTATGCAAAATGCATAGACCTCAGCGCCGAAAAAGAACCGCAGATATTTGCAGCCATCAAGCCCGGCACCCTGCTCGAGAACATTAAGTTCGTTCCCGGCACCAGCACAGTGGACTATAAGGATGCCAGCATTACCGAAAACACGCGCGCTGCCTACCCTATCGACTTTATCAGCAATGCAAAGGAGCCTTCTTATGGAGGTCAGCCTAAAAATATTTTCTTCCTCACCTGCGATGCGTTTGGCATACTGCCCCCAATCTCAAAACTTACCAGGGCGCAGGCTATGTATCACTTCATCAGTGGTTATACCGCCAAGGTTGCCGGCACAGAGGTAGGTGTTACAGAGCCACAGACCACTTTCTCAGCTTGCTTTGGTCGCGTGTTCCTGCCATTACACCCCACTAAGTATGCCGAACTGCTTGGCCATAAGCTGGAGGCTGACCCGCATGTGAATGTATGGCTGATTAATACCGGCTGGAGCGGTGGCTCCCAAGACCAGCCGTCCCAAGGCGATCGAGGCGGTGAGGGCAAGTCAAGCGGGACGACCGGCCAGAACACGCCGGATTCGATAACCAAGGCGGTTGAAACCTCGCACGACGCCGATTCCGCGAAAACC
>CAYNGS010000584.1:0-2598 GCA_964396625.1 uncultured Flavipsychrobacter sp. | reverse complement strand
CGAGATCGTTTTTTGTCAAAAGAAAACTTTTCAATTGTTCGAAATAGATTTCTTCGATGTCGGACTCGCTGATGTGCGTCTTCTTGCACCCTCCACATGAGTATTTTTTTGTACGTGAGGGAACATACATTTTGCCCCCGCAGTGGCATGTTAAGATCCCGGAGAACAAGTGGGTGGTTTTCCTGGCTGGTTTCCGGTCCTTCTTTTCCTGTGCATCGAGCAGTTGGTTGCAATCGTTCCATAGGTCTTCAGGGATGATTGCTGGGCAGGGAGTGAGTACCCAATCTGATTCGGGCTTGATTACCCAATGCTTTTTGTCGCCGGTGCTTTTGGTATAGTTTGCCCTGCGTTGGCCTTTTGCCATAGGGTCACGGAGGAGCCGCCCAACAGTTGTATCTGAAAACTTGGAACCGTTCCGGGTCCGATAACCCTTCTCGTTGAGTAGTTTGGCAACTGTCCCTTTCCTCTTATGTTCTTTGAATAGTTCATATACTAATTTGCGGACCGGTGCTTCATGCTGGTCAACCACCAGTTCCTTGCCCATCCACCGATACCCAAAGGAAGCCTGACCGCCGAGGGGTTTACCAAGTTGCGCACGTATGGGTACAGACGCAGCCACCCGTTCAGCAATTTCCTGACGCTCCCATTCTGCCATTGCAGCAATCATTGTGTAGAATAGCCGACCGGCAGAGGAACTAGTATCAATGCTTTCGGACAGCGATATGAGATCGGCATTGTGCTTCCTGAACAGTTCTGAGAATTCCAGCAGTTCTTTGGTGTTTCGCGCAAGCCGGGCAAGTTTTGAGAATATGAGGCCGGTAATGCGTCCACTCTTAATATCCCGGAGCATCCGCTTGGCCTCTGGGTGTTCCATAACGGATTTGCCGCTTACTGCCTCAAGGTGGTAAACCTCCTTTACGTCCCAGGCTTTTGCTTCCGCATACATTCGCCCCCGTTTTTCGTGATGTTCGGGACTTTCGTCTTTAACTTGAAATTCAGTTGATACGCGAAGCCATATACCGACGGGCTTTTTGTTTTCCATACAATGACGTTTTTCTATGAAGAAAGTAGTGAAACGCTATAGTATCAGTGCGGGAAGGAATCTTCACATAATTAGCACCAGAAAAAGAAATTGGTTGGGAACGCTAGATGCGATAGCTACTGCAAATTACAAAATATTTTCCTGAAACTCAACCCTTTTTTGTACCATTTTCTGCTAATAATTTTACGAGACGTTCCTTGGTAATTCGGTCTACTTCGTACTTATCCAGTAAAAATTCTTTCTTTCCTTCTGCACGTTGTTTTTTCAATTCATCAATGACCAGCCTTGTAAATATCTCATTCTGCCATTGGGTAATCTCTGCATCAGTCATTCATAAAGTATTTGGGGCAAAAATATGGTTTTGAAGTTAGCTTTGCCTAATGGATGAGCCATTTATTCTGACTATTCAATATGACGGAAGGGGATATACCTTTCCTGCACGGCTGGCGATCATGGGGTATACCCATAAGTTTTACGTTGCGGTCAATGGCAAAGAGGTCGTTTTTGAGCCGGATGAAGAAAGGAAATACCGGGCTATTCTGAGTGAAGCAGATCAGCGGAAGGTTACTGACCGGGAGAGGGGAATGATACGGGAAATTGGGATTAAGATCGAAGAAATACAGTCGTAAGTACATTCCTTTAGGTGAGTAGGCTGATTATAAATAAGACGGGAATAACAATGAGATTCCCCCACCTTACTGGAGCAGTATTTAAATATCCATGGCACGGAGGATAGGGAAGTATTAAAGTGGGCATTCCTGAATAGTTATTACCAGACTGGCTTGAAGAACCTGATGGACATTGCCGTATTGGATCATAAAGAATGGGAAGACCACCTGGATGGGCAAAATGAATTCAAAAAGATTGATGAAATACCCTTTGATTTTCAACGACGGAGAATGTCGGTTGTACTTGAACGTGCTGATGGAGAGCATATTTTGATTACTAAAGGTGCGGTTGAAGAGATGCTTGCCATATGTGGTTTCGCGATAAAGCCTGATGAAAACAAGAGAACAGAATTTGACAAATGTGAAGTTGATCAATTAAGTGAGACGATCCGAAGGAATATTATTGATATTAGCAACAGTATGAGTGAGCAAGGCCTTAGGGTATTACTGATAGCCATCAAAAAATACAGGAACAGGCCTGCGACATATACCGTCCAGGATGAAAGTGAAATGTTATTAGCTGGATTTATCGGTTTTCTTGATCCTGCAAAACCGTCTGCAAAACCAGCCATTGACACTTTGAAAGAAATGGGCATTAGAGTAAAAGTGCTAACTGGGGATAATGCTATCGTTACAAAAAAGATATGCTCTGATGTCGATATACCTGTCACAAATATTATTTCGGGCCATGAGCTGGAAGGTATGGACGATAATACGTTAGCTGGTAAAGTTGAAGAGACGGACATTTTCGCAAAGCTAACTCCTTCTCAAAAAATCCGCATTATAAAAATGCTTCAGTCAAAGGGACATACAGTAGGTTATATGGGCGATGGGATCAACGATGCCGGCGCTTTAAAGAATGCTGATGTGGGCATTTCCGTAGATAAG
>CAYNGS010000583.1:0-2599 GCA_964396625.1 uncultured Flavipsychrobacter sp. | reverse complement strand
CTATTCGTTTCATAATTGAATTTTATTTTTGAGCAATTTCCTCTTCTATCGGTTTGTCAGATACACCACCATCTATTACATATATTATCCGGTCAGCAAATGGCGTGAGGCGGGTGTCATGGGTTACTACAGCCACAGCCTTGCCCTGTTTGGCAAGTTGCTTCAATTCATTCATTACTATACCAACGCTTTTTATGTCCAGCGATGCGGTAGGTTCATCGCATAACATCATTTCGGGGTCGGTGACCAGTGCCCTTGCTATAGCTACCCGCTGTTGCTGCCCTCCGCTCAGGTCATTGCTCAGGTTTTTCATACGGTCGCCCATCCCTACTTTTTCCAGCGCAGCAATAGCTTTTGTCCTTGCTTCATTTTCGTTGATGCCTTGCAGAATCAGTGGCATCATTACATTCTCAAGCGCGGTGAGTGGAGCTATCAGGTTGAACTTCTGAAAGACAAAGCCTATCTTTTTGAGCCGTATCTGTGCAAGACCTTTTTCACCCAACTCATTTACTTTAACACCGTCTATCCATACTTCTCCAAAACTTGGGTAGATGACGCAGCCTAACAGCGATAGCAATGTGGTTTTGCCCGAGCCGGAAGGCCCGATGATAAGCGTAAGTTCTCCTGACCGCAGATCTACTGAGCTTGCCTGCAACGCGGTTATTACCGTGTCACCTGCTTTATATTCTTTTCCGGCTCCTATAACCTTAGCCACAATCTTATTAGCTGTCTGTATCAACGTTCCTGCATTATTCTTGTAAGCTACCTCATCTATCAGTGGGAACCACTGATCTCAGTCATTTATCAATAGATCACCCTTTCAATAAAATGACAAAAGCCTGTAAATATTGCGTTTACAGGATTTTGTGTCCTTTTAACATTATTATCAGCGGAGGGAAAGGGATAACTTCCGAACTTCTTATCGGAAGAATTGAAATTAATTGCAAGATTTAAATAGTATGGTTTTTACTTTTTGATTCTGTTATGCCTCTGGTTGCACCCACTTCCAATTGCGTATTTCCGGCATGTCCTGGCCATGTTCATTGATGTGATGTTTATGCTCAATGAGTTTATCCTTCACCATCTGTTTCAGGTAAGCGCCTTTTGAACCTAAGTTCGGCAGCCGATCAATCACATCCTGAACTAAATGAAAGCGATCCAGGTCATTTTGCACTCTCATGTCGAAAGGGGTAGTAATAGTTCCTTCTTCCTTATAGCCCCGCACGTGGAGGTTACGGTTCGTACGACGATATGTCAACCGATGAACAAGCCACGGATAGCCGTGAAAGCCAAAGATGATGTGCTTGCCTTTAGTGAATATCGAATCATAGTCTGTATCGCTCATCCCATGCGGATGCTCGCTTGCAGATTGCAACTTCATCAGGTCTACAACATTTACCACCCTTATCTTCAACTCAGGAATATGCTCACGAAGTATAGAAGTTGCTGCAAGTATTTCCAGTGTAGGCGTGTCGCCGCAACATGCCATGACTACATCAGGTTCGGTGCCCTGGTCATTGCTGGCCCATTGCCATATCCCTATCCCTTCTGTACAATGAATAACTGCGGCATCCATAGTAAGCCATTGCGGCAACGGATGTTTACCCGCTACTACTACGTTTACATAGTGGCGGCTACGCAGGCAATGATCAAAAACCGATAACAGGCAATTGGCATCTGGTGGTAAATAGACACGTACTATGTCTGCCTTCTTGTTAATAACATGATCAAGGAAACCGGGGTCCTGGTGTGTGAAGCCATTGTGATCCTGCTGCCATACGTGAGAGGCAAGCAAATAGTTGAGCGAAGCGATTTTCCTGCGCCAGGGAAGTTCCGAAGTTACTTTTAGCCATTTCGCATGCTGGCTGAACATGGAGTCAACAATGCGAATGAATGCCTCATAGCTATTGAAGAGCCCGTGCCTGCCGGTGAGCAGGTAGCCTTCCAGCCAACCCTCGCATTGGTGCTCGCTGAGCATGGAGTCCAGAACCTGGCCCGTAGGCGCAAGAAATTCATCATTGCTTTTTTCCTGTGCATCCCACTGCCGGTCTGTGATTTCGAAAACTGCACCGAGAAGATTAGACATCGTTTCATCCGGTCCGAAAATGCGGAAATTACGATGATCCTGATTCAGCTTCGCAACGTCTCGCAGGAATTTACCCAGTACCATTGTGTCCTGCCCATCAACGGATCCGGGCGACGGCACATTGACTGCATGAACATGGAAATCCGGCATTCGCAGATCGCGTAGCAACATACCACCATTGGTATGCGGATTGGCACCCATGCGCCGTTCGCCCATTGGTGCCAGGTCTGCGAGTTCGGGTATTAACCTTCCATTTTCGTCAAATAGCTCTTCGGGTTTATAGCTCTTCATCCAGCTTTCAAGCTGCGCAACATGTTCAGGATGGTCGGAGTTGACGAGCAGCGGAACCTGGTGTGACCGGAATGTTCCCTCAATCTGTAGGCCGTCAACAATTTTCGGGCCAGTCCATCCCTTCGGTGATCTAAGAACAATCATTGGCCAGCGGGGACGGGTGGAATCTTTATGCTCCCGTGCATTCTTTTGGAATTGCCTGATATCTTCTATGGCTCTTTC
>CAYNGS010000582.1:0-2603 GCA_964396625.1 uncultured Flavipsychrobacter sp. | reverse complement strand
AAACGTTCCCATCGTCGTCCCGGAGTATACCATATATAAACTGGTTGGCCAGTCCGTTGCTTTCGGAGTAGTGCTGAATTATTCTTTTGCTGCTGTCCAAGACGTATATGCCTTTTATTGTACCGATCCAGATATTGCCGTTACCGTCCTGGTTGATGGATTTAATACTGATGAATTCCGGCAGAGCCAATTTCTGATAGCCACTGTCCGTGACATAGAAAACTCCGTTGAGGCTGCCCACCCACAGCGTTCCGTCGCCGGCCACAAAACCGCAGGTGAGTATCTCGTCTTTGAAACGTCTTACTAATCGGGGGCTCATGGCATTTACCGATGTAGCATTCAAGGATACAAGGCAATCTTCGGAGACGTTGGTATAGAGGTCGTTCGCGGTTTTTAGAAAGAAAGGATAGCTATCCTTTAAATTTTTCCCCGGGAACAGCTTCTGCAGTGCCAGCGAGATATCCTTTGTGTCCCGGTCCAATTGTACGTTATAGCACATCAGATCATTTCTGTCGGACTGGATAAGCAGGTGTTCGCTATCGGTGGTGCTGAGTGCGAGTATATTATTTGACGGGAACGACAAATCAAGCAATGAAACAGATTTCACCAATCCCGACTTCCGGTCGAAAAGATCAAGCCCGATGCCGTAGTAACCAACGTATAAGTTCTTTCGGTCGGCATAGATGGCTTTGACGAGATTCCCTTTAACGTTATTGGAAGAGTAAAATTTGAAGTTTTTGTGTGTGCATACTAACTTCTTTATCCCGTCCCCATTCGTACCAATCCATATGTTGCCCGACCGGTCTTTGAAAAGACACTGAACATAGGCATATGAGTTCTGCTGTCCCCGGGCAAATGATTCGACATGCCTGGTTATGCTCCAACTTTTTGAATCGACAAAGAAAATACCATTTGCGCTGGCCAGCAATATCTCAGAAGGTGATAAGACCAATATATCTGTGATGGTTTCGTCTATTTTTCCGCCGTTAGCGAATGAAATGGTCTTATAAGAGTTATCTTTTTTGCTGATCAGCACTAAGTCCCTACGGCTTGACGCAAGCACTTCAGAATCATTAAGATCTGTGATCCTGTATGGATGGGGGACGTTTATCTTTTCGAATGACCCCGCATTGATATCATATACAAAACACCCCGAATCGTTGACAGCGGTCCAAATTTTGCCCCTGCTTACGAAGCCGCTTAGCCAGGAGCGGATTTTGGTAATATCATAACCGGGGGTGCTTTTTATGACGTCAGCGTTGTGGGTTTGCTTATCGATCTTAATGATCCCATTGCCGGAAAGACCGGCCCAGACAAAATGGTCATCCTCTCCGAAGATATAATTGTAGTTGCTCAGAAACCTGATCTGATAATTGGACACTTCGACAAATCTGTCCTTGATCTTGTCATACAGGCAAACCCCGTTCTGCGACATCGTCCACAGATTGTCGCTTTTGTCGTGATAAAGCCGGGCGTAGATGCCCCTGGTCAGTATCTTAGCGTTGTTGGTATCGCTACGATACACAGTGAAATTATAGCCGTCGAAACGACATATACCATCGGACGTGCCCAGCCACAAAAAGCCCCGAGTGTCCTGCACCATACTCCATATACTGCTTTGCGGCAATCCGTCGTCCACGCCATACGACGAAAAGATATCGTTCTGCTGAGCGGTGACGGTTGTGACATACAGCATGAATACCAGGGTGATATATAGATTCCCGCAGCGCATTTAGCATTATTCTTGGTCAGCCCATCTCTACCTGCAAATCTCACTCACGTTTACAATATACAAAATACAGCAGATGCGGTATTGTCGGCACCTGGTGGCCCGGATACTTTTGTGTCCTAAATCTAACCAATATGAAAAAACTGATTTACTTTCTATTAACAGCATCACTATATCCGAATTTAACAGTAAACGCACAGACATGGCGGGCTCACAACAACGGCTTGCCACATGGGCTGCAAGCGAAATCGGTTTATGGGGATGGCCATGCAATAATAGTAGCTAATTCCTCGGCGTTCAGCGGCAGCCAGATGTACTATTCACCCGACTCAAGTACAGCCCTTGCCGCAAGCGCGTCGACGCTCGGCACTGCGGCTATGATGGAGACCGGTGTAATGAAAAGCCATGGAGTTCTCTTCGTGGGCAGTGGCAACGGGGTATATAAAAGTCATGACGAAGGGCAAACCTGGGAACTTGCCGGATCAACCCACGGGACGGTTTACTCACTGTATTCGGTTAATGATACATTGTTCGCCGGCTTCTTTGTTCCTAAATTTTCAACCGATACGGGAAACACGTGGACAGTATTACCAGGCTACACAGGCTCACTGGTAACCGCCTTCTTTAAGAAAGATAACGTTTTGTTTGTCGGCTCTACAAGCGGCTTATCCTACACGCCTGACTTCGGCACAACATGGACGAGTGTGACCACGCCCGCAAGCATGTCCGGCGTGGCTATTGCGGGCATTGTGGACCTCGGGAACAATATATATGCCGGCTGCAACAACGGCGTTTACAAAAGCCCAGACTATGGCGCTACCTGGTCCAATGTAAATGCTAATCTATCGGCCATATTAATGCCGAAGGAGTCGCG
>CAYNGS010000581.1:0-2603 GCA_964396625.1 uncultured Flavipsychrobacter sp. | reverse complement strand
ACTCCGCTGCTCTCATACAGCCAGGGGCTGCATGTTGATAGCACGAGGTTTATTACGGGGAATAAAGTGGGTACAAACATCAAGTATACTATCCCCACTGCTGATAAGGGAATTTTGTTTGTTGGTAGCGATTACGGAAACCCAGGCGGTATCATCCCTTATTTTCCTACCGATACCGGTGTAAATGGTAACGTGCTGGTGGGAAAGATCGACAGCAACCGGCAAATAAGCTGGATAAAAGTATACGGAGGGACTGATGCTGATGGCGCTGGTAGTGCATGCCAGACACCGGACGGGGGGTATGCTGTGCTTGCAACAACGGCATCCAACAATGGTGATGTAACCGGATTTAGAGGTGGCGGTGGCGATGTATGGTTATTGCGGCTTGACGCGAACGGAAACCTACTTTGGGAGAAAACGTATGGAAGCACGTTACAGGACTATGGCCTTGCTATAGCCAATACGCCGGACAACGGGTTTATCGTATTGGGCGGAAGCAATGGAAGCGACGACGATGTGCCGTTTCACTATGGCGACTGGATGACCTTCGACTGGATCTTAATTAAAACAGACGGCTCTGGCAACAAGCAGTGGAGTAAGGATATTGGAGGAAGCGGGGATGAAGGTGGCGCAAGTGCGATCATTGCAATAGATAATAGCTATTATGTTGTAGGTAGCAGCAACTCCACCGACCACGACTGCATAGATACTGCCTGGCATGCAGGCGTGAACACTGGAACTGATTACCATGTTTTGAAGCTTGACGATACCGGACGCGTGCTGTGGGACAGCAGCTATGGCGGAACTCACGGAGAAGGCGTGTATGATGCACTATTTGATGCACGCGACAGCACAATTGTAATCAACGGTGTAACCGGCTCGAATGACTACATGGTGACCGGCTACCACGGGGGGGGGGACATGTGGGTAGTAAAAGTAGATAAGAATGGTACACTATTATGGCAAAAGACATTGGGCAGCCCGAACGAGGAAACCGGAACAGGAGTTTGTATAGCAAGTAACGATGGATATATAATATCGGGATATACATATCCTGGGTCAATAGGAGGCAATGATTGTTGGCTATTTGTTTTAGACAGTAGCGGAGGTGAGTTGAATAACATAGTATTTGGAGGTAGAGACGACGACGAGTTATATTCTACTGTACCCTGTTCAAATGGATATGCTGCTGCGGGATATAACGGTTCGAGTGTTTTTGTAGATGGCAGTTGTAATGTCAATTATAGCGGAGCTTTTGTTAGTTATATAGACCCAGGTATTTTATTAGCGAATAATTTAAAAAATAGCAAACCTCAACTTTATATTTATCCAAATCCAACCCGGGATGAAATATATATTGCTATTTCCGGAAGCCAACGGGGAAAGTTAATGGTTGCTAATAGTGTAGAACAAATTTTATATAGGAAAGAAATAAGATCACTGACCGACCACTTGGAAATTGATACTAGAGAATGGGCAAAAGGAATATACCTAATAATGTGGCAAAGTGAAGATGGACAAGTGTTGACAACAAAGCTGATAAAGAACTGATCATACACAAACAATTTTCTTATGACGCACACACTCAAAGTTTTTACGCTTTGCATTGCCATGCTTTGCAGTAATCGTTTGCAGGCTCAGTATTCAATGGCGCCTCATCCGCCGGCTTATGCCATCGTGACCACACCTGGCGCCACACTGGCACAGGTGATGGATACGATGACTGCCCACACAAACGCAAACGACACCGGCGAAGGCGGTGCTATTGAGCAAGTGAGCATTTTCGCCAACTTCTGGCAGCAACGCGTGAGTGCAAATGATGGCTCGGGAGTGAGTATGTTCTCGCAGTACTATGCCGCTTTAAAAGCCACGGCTTTAAGCGGCAGCAGCGCCTGCACCGCCGGCGGCTACCAGGGCGCATGGGAGCAGGCCGGGCCTGACAGCCTGCAAAACGAAACATCGGGCTATGTGAGCGCGGTATGGGCTGGCAGTGGAGCCGATAGGACGAAAAGGGAGGTGTGAGCAAGGGGAAGCTTGTAGTAGTGAGGTGATTCCCGTCTTCGCCAAAACTTCGGCGACTTTTAGACAGGGGTGACATGGCGCGAGGATGGCGGTGAGGAGCACGAACGACTGTGGGAAAGTGGTTGCCTAACTTCATACATTAAAATTAAATAATAACACATATTTAAAAATACCAAAACGACAAGCTAAGAGAGGTTTTTTTGCACGCCGGAAACAACACCCTGCGTTGTTACTTTCCACCATTATCATTAAAAAACAACTGTATGAAGCAGATCATTTATTGTTAAGAAATATACAATTAAGCTTTGTTTATTCACAATGTTGTAATAAATTCACCCCAAATTACCTCTGCTGAGCCCCTACAGGGCACAACAGAGGTGTCGAATGTATTGTGATCAATAAGCGCATTTTTTGAAATAAAACAGTATGAAACGACCGGTCGGCTGCTTGCTGCCGACGGAAGCGAAGACTGGCAATTAAAAAAATTTAAAAATATTCAGATGAAAAGAGTTTGTTTACTATTTGTATTACTACTGACGGTTGGAATACAGGCTTTCGCTCAAACACATACAGCAACAGGT
>CAYNGS010000580.1:0-2604 GCA_964396625.1 uncultured Flavipsychrobacter sp. | reverse complement strand
TTTGATGCTTTTAAAGGGGAGCAGGAAAAAATAATTAAAAGCATAATGTCTGGCAGGGATACTTTTGTTATCATGCCGACAGGCGGTGGCAAATCCCTTTGTTACCAATTGCCCGCCTTATTGTGTGACGGGGTTTCCATTATCGTTTCACCGCTCATCGCGCTGATGAAGAACCAGGTCGATCTTATACGCGGTTACAGTACCCGCGATAATATTGCCCACTTTCTGAATTCCACACTAAGCAAGGCGCAACAGAAAAAAGTAAAATCTGATCTGACCGAAGGCCGCACTAAAATGCTCTACGTGGCGCCGGAAACTCTGACGAAACAGGAAAATATCTCATTTTTCGCCGACCTCAACATATCGTTTATTGCTGTCGACGAGGCTCACTGCATTTCAGAGTGGGGGCACGACTTCCGTCCTGAGTATCGCAAGCTGCGCGACATGATCAATATGATCAATCCCGACCTGCCGATCATTGCACTTACAGCCACAGCTACACCTAAAGTACAGGATGATATTGTAAAAAACCTTAACCTCCAGAACGCAAATATCTTTATTGATTCATTCAACCGTCCTAACCTTTACTATGAGATCGTTCCCAAGGGCACCAAGGAGCAGACACTGAAAAGCATAGTCAAGTTCATCAATACGATGAAGGGGAAGAGCGGCATTATATACACGCTTAACCGTAAGACGACCGAAGAACTGGCAAATACGCTGCAGGCAAACGGTATTACCGCCGTAGCCTATCATGCAGGCCTCGAAGGGCCGTTGAGATCACAGCGGCAGGACCAGTTCCTGATGGAAAAAGTGGACGTGATCGTGGCCACTATTGCATTCGGAATGGGAATTGACAAACCGGACGTCCGGTTTGTGATCCATTACAATGTTCCCAAATCCCTTGAAAATTATTACCAGGAGACCGGCCGCGCCGGGCGTGATGGTATGGAGGGCAAATGCCTGCTATATTATTCGCACAAGGATGTACAGAAGCTGGAGCACCTGATGCGCGATAAGCCGCTTAGCGAACGCGAGATGGGCGGACAACTTATTTCCGAGACCCTTGCTTATGTGGAGAGTGGCGTGTGCCGCCGGAAATTATTGTTGCATTACTTCGGCGAAGAATACAAGAAAGATAACTGCGGCAATTGTGATAACTGTCTGCACCCGAAGGAAAAACTGGAAGTAAAGGACAGCGTCAAGATCACGCTCGACGCCATCATTGAGCTTGATGAGCGTTTCGGAATAGATTATGTAGTAAATATCATTCTTGGCAAAGCAAACCCGCAGATTCATACCTTCCGCCACGAGAAACTTAAATCTTTCGGGGCCGGACTGGTGATGGGTATGGATGCCAACTTCTGGAACTCACTTATCAGGCAGATGATGCTGGAAGGAATGATTCGCAAAGATATTGAAGAGTATGGCCTGCTGAAAATAACGGAGAAAGGTCATAAATTCCTCAAGAAACCGTATTCAATAATGGTTGCCCTCAACCATCAGTATGAGGATGCAGCCGGCGATGACGACGAACTGAACGGTGCCGGCGGCGGCCCGGCAGCTACCGACCCAGTGCTGTTCGAGATGCTTAAAGATCTCCGCAAGCAGACTGCCAAGGAAAAGAACCTCCCGCCCTTTGTGATATTCCTCGAAAACTCATTGGAGGATATGGCAACCAACTACCCTACTACGCTGGGCGAACTTGAAAAGATACAAGGTGTAAGCAAGGGCAAGGCACTGCGCTATGGCAAAAAGTTCGTTGACCTGATAGCCAAATACGTGGAGGAAAACGATATTGTAAAGCCCGACGATTTTGTAATGAAGAGCGTGGTGAACAAAAGTGGCATGAAAGTATTTATCATTCAGAACATCGATAAAAAAATACCACTGGAAACCATCGCAAAAAATAAAGGGCTTTCCTTGCCCGACCTGCTGGTAGAAATGGAGACCATAGTCGCAAGCGGCACAAGGCTGAATCTTGATTACTGCCTGGAGCAGGAACTGGACGAAAACGAACAGGAAGACATATTTGATTTCTTCCGCAACAGCCACGACGACAATATGGACAGCGCATTTGAAGAATTCAAAGACCGCGACGTAAGCGTGGAGCACCTGAAAATGATGCGCATCAAATTTATGAGCGAGTACGCGAACTAACAAAAATGGCCCCGCGAGATATGGGCCATTTTTATTAGTTACCCACTATTCCTACGGGTTTAACAGGGTTTAGCTGTGCTGACATCTAACACTTTCGCATAGCACACATCCCACCAATAAAAACAATCATGCGACCGCTCTTGCCAAAGCCGATTGTTTCATTATTCAATAATATTAGTCTTACCTAAAAATATAATTTTGTTTTGTCAAATAATTAAAATAAGTTTGCCAAAATTTATCATGGTTAGTTATTTTTATATTAAATCAGTCAAGCCATCGGTTTCACTTGGCTCGACACCGGATTTTCAGATTATTATCTTATACCTTTGCACGCCGCAAAACGATGAAGAAATTTTGTAACATATTTTCAGGAACCTGTTTTTTTGCAACTGTTCTTATTGCAATGGCTGCATTACCGTCCTCTGTTTTTGCACAGGATGATTC
>CAYNGS010000579.1:0-2613 GCA_964396625.1 uncultured Flavipsychrobacter sp. | reverse complement strand
CTTACCAGGAAGAGTAATTCCAGAAGAACCGAAGTTAGGATCAACCGGAACATTTGTGATCGGGCTGAACCCAGTATAACCCTTGCCGATAGCCGGTGAGCCCGATTGCAGATGGAAATCATAACCATCAATTGAGGCCTGCGTGCGGAAATTAACGTTTGGCAGTGGGTAATTTTTAAACATAGGATTGTTCTTGCCAACTAACGACGAACCATCATATATCGCGCCGTAGGTATAACCGGTTCCCAGGAACGTTTTCATATCCGGGATATCGGTCGACTGAGGATGGGTGATGACCGACTGCGTTACATTGGTCGGTACAAACTGGTTGGCAAGGTCCACGCTGTCTGCATACATCAGGTTGTAACCATAGGCAGTCTGCGGAATCGGGTCACCGGAATTAGATGTCGTATCGGCATGATAAACTTTTGCAGTTGCTTCATTTCCTCCGGCTATCCTGTATCCAAAATAGCAGTTAACAATGATATTATTATATACGAGCGCCTTCGATTGGTTTTCTACTTCCGCACAGCCAGCCCTTGCTCCATAAACGCCATTGTTCCTGAAACCTCCGTTTACGTATGTATTGTTATACATCGTTATCATACACTCAGGGTTCACGCCACCATCATTGGCAGATTTAGTACCGTTGGTCGCACAACCGATGAACATATTATACGCCATGTTTCCTTGCGTTCCGCTCTTTGCATTAAAGCCGTCTCCTCCATTACCACCAAGTTTTTCACAGGTATTCCTCATCACATTGATGTGGCCACCATAAAAACGAACGGCGTCATCGTTTGAGCCATATATCCACGAATCTTCAAGAATAAAATTGCCGGAAGGGTTACCATAATATATAACGTAGTTGTTCCCAACAGAAGGTCCTGTAAACGGTATCGATTTTAACCCCGCACCAGCGAAGTCAAGATGCGTCCATTTACAAACAAACAATTTACAGGTAGGTCCGCAATATATCCCCTGCCATCCGCCTACATAAGCAGAATCCTGGTGAAATATAGAAGGTCCGGTGGTCTTCACTTTGCTCGGGTCTGTTATTGTCACCGGATCACCTGGCAGGCCAAGGCTGATAAAAGTACCGTTAACAACGAACGCGGCCGTGTTGGTCATTTTGATCGTTACACCTTTTTGAATCAAAACAGTGTCACCGGCGTTTACGGTGATGTCACAAGTAACCGTGTACGTGGAATCTGCTTTAAAAGTGCCCTTGATAGCACCACAGAGCGGAGTTGCAGTACTTATGGTCTGTCCAATCTGTATCTGAGCTGCAGATACGGTAGATTTTGACTTCTTGCATGAAGAACCTGCAAAGATCATTGCAGGAAGAATGGCTACGAATAATAATTTTTTCATGATTTTTTTCTTTTTATTGATTTGTTTATGTTTTAGATTTTATACCTCAATCCCAATAAGAACGTTCTGTAATAAATATCCCTTTGCACTGTAACATAGCTTGCACTTTCCTGGAAGGGCAACCTGTTATTGCCCGAATAGGTACTGTTAGGTTGCTTGATGATAAGTTCGAATGGTGTATTAAGGAGATTATTGGCTTTGAAATACACCGTAAAACGTTTGCCCAACTTCTTCTGCGCAGAAAAATCGAGATTGAGTGTAGCTTTTTCCCAGGTATCTAACCCTGCGTATGCACCTACACCATAAATTCGCTCTCCGGAATATACGAACGCCAACTGCCCCTCAATTCTACGCTTTTGGTCTTTGTATAAAAAAGATAAGTTGCCGATATTCGCCGCCTGCCCTTGCAGCGGCCTGTGTGGATACAAAGTAATGTATTGGGTACCTGTTGCCGCACTTGCGTAATACCGCCTTTGACCCGTGGCAATATCAGAATTTGTGTAAGTATAGTTAAATGCAACTCCAAAGTTTCCAAAAAATCTTCTGTATACAAGCTCAAGACCGGCATTTTGGGCGTGAGACGATCCGTCTTGCAACTTTGCATTTTCCGGGTGCAATGTCAGGTCAGCCGCAAAGCTCCCCTGAAGCAGCACATATTCAATAGGGTCTGTGAGGTATTTGTAAAAGACTCCTACTAATAGCTGATCTAACCCTTTGGGAAATAACTCATATCGCAGGTCAAAGTTATCAATAACGCTATGCCGCAAAGAATCGCTGCCTAAAACAGGGTAGGTCTCATTCGCATTAGGATCTAAAAAGGGAATCAGGTCTGCAAATGCCGGGCGGTAAATGGATCTGAAATAATCTAATCGAAGTGCGCTCTTACTGTTAAATTCATATTTAACCTGCGCGCTCGGTAAAACATCTGTATAGACAAATGAAGCTGATTTTCCTTCAAATATGGCAGGGAGCGACGATACGTAGCTCTGATCAGTATTTTCAATTCGCACACCGCCATCTATTTTAACTTTTTCACCAACCTCATCGTGCAACTGTACGTAATATGCCGAAATATTCTCACTGAAAGTATAGGTCCCCGCATTTTGATATCCGTTGCCATATTGCTCATTGGTACTAAAGAAAAATTGAGACGCCGGGATCGAACGATAGAGTTCCTGCGATGACCCGGAATCAGGAAGTGAATTAAGTTTATACTTATTGTAGTAATTGTCCCTGTCC
>CAYNGS010000578.1:0-2616 GCA_964396625.1 uncultured Flavipsychrobacter sp. | reverse complement strand
AAAAGGCCTGAATGTGGACCTGCTGCTCGAAAAAATAGGACTTGAAGCCGAATTGCTTGAACTAAAAGCCAACCCCGACCGCGCCGCCGCAGGCAGCGTTATCGAAGCATCGCTCGATAAGGGCCGCGGATACCAGTCTACAATATTGATCCAGAACGGTACGCTGAACCAGGGCGATATGATTGTCTGCGGACAGCACTTCGGAAAGATAAAGGCAATGTTCAACGAGCGCGGCCAGCGTGTCAACGTTGCCGGTCCGTCAGCCCCTGTGCAGGTACTGGGCCTCAATGGTGCGCCGCAGGCCGGTGAAAAATTCCGTGTCTACGAAGATGAAGATGAAGCTAAAGAACTGGCTAACCACCGTGCCCAGATCATGCGCGAACAGGGTATACGCGCCCGCAAGCATATCACCCTCGATGAGATCGGTCGTCGTCTTGCACTCGGAAACTTTAAAGAGCTTGGCGTCATCATCAAGGGCGACTTTGACGGTTCTGTAGAAGCATTGAGCGACTCACTGCAGAAATTGTCTACAGAAGAGGTGGCCATAAACGTTGTGCACAAGGGTGTGGGACAGATCACCGAGAGCGATGTGCTGCTCGCTACTGCGTCAGACGCCATCATTATCGGCTTCCAGGTGCGGCCATCTATGCAGGCAGCCAAGCTTGCCGAGCAGGAAAATATTGAGATACGTACATACTCAATCATCTACGATGCTATCGAAGAGATAAAGAGCGCCATGGAAGGCCTGCTGGAGCCAAAGGTGGAGAAGAAGACGGTATGCAATATCGAAGTACGCGAAATATTCAAGATCAGCGGCGTTGGCACCATTGCCGGTTGCTATGTGCTCGATGGCAAGATGACCCGTCAGACCAAACTCAACCTCGTACGCGACGGCATCGTAGTGTTCACCGGTGAACTGGCATCGCTCAAACGCTTTAAGGATGATGTGAAGGATGTGAACGCGGGATACGAATGTGGCCTTTCTGTAAAGAACTATAACGACGTTCGTGTAGGCGATATCATAGAAGGATTTGAAGAAGTAGAAGTGAAAAGAACACTGTAACAAATATGCCAGTGGCAAATAAACTTGATGGTTTTTTAAAGGAGCTCGCCCCACCGCGGGCTTTTTTAATGCCCGTCGTTTCGAAATGTATTACTTTAGAAGCGCGAAAATGAAGTTGCGGCGAAACTCCATCCAGCCCCTGAACATATTATCACGGTGAGCCTCACAGCGATCACATTATTGTCCGATCTGGGTACGCGCGATGCCTCTGTCACCGTTGCAAAGGCTGTTTTTATGAGATATGCACCCGGCACTCCAGTGATCGACATTTCTCATAATGTGGCGCAATACGACCTCCAGCAGGCGGCCTACCTGTTGTTGTCCGCCTACCGGCATTTTCCAAAAGGCACTATACACGTCATTCCTATAGACGTATTTACCGGCGATACACCCAGGATGTTGCTGGCAGAGAAGGATGGCTTTTTCTTTATCGCGCCCGATAATGGCATACTGCCACTGGCTTTCGAACATGAACTGGAAAGTACACGCCTGTGCTACGAATTCAGCAGGCCATTCGCCTTCGCCGACTGGATCAATAGTGCCGGCAAGGTCATTGAACTTATTCAGCAGGGAAAAGACCTCCCTTTCAGTCAGACAACAATAAAAGAGGTTCCCCGGCTGTTGCGGCCCAGGGTTACACCTGATGATATTGAATGCAACATACTCTATATTGATCGCTATGAAAACGTAGTGCTCGACATTACCAGGGCACAATTCGAAGAATTTGTAGGAGAACGACCGTTCCGGATAAAGATCATGCGGCTGCGCGATATTACGCTCATCAGCAATAACTACAACGATGTAAAACAGGGAGACCCGCTTTGCCGGTTCAATGATGCAGGCTTCCTGGAGATAGCCCTCAATCATGCACCGGCGGCCTCACTGCTCGGTATCGGTGCAAACAATGCCGGGAACCTGCGCTACAGAACAATAAAAATATTTTTAGGAGCCCTGCCGCCACAAGCATGATCTCGCCTGGCTGTCGTTACTTCAGCAATATATAAGTCTCAATATCCTTCCTGGTTATCTTCTTGTCTGAAAGGATGATCAGGCGCTCTACCACATTGCGCAGCTCGCGTATATTGCCTGTCCAGTTATATTGTTGCAAAGCACTCACCGCGCCGCTTTCAATTTCTTTCACCTGTTGCTTGTATTCATCACTGATCTCCTTCATAAAGTGCGCGATAAGCGCAGGTATATCATCGCGCCGCATATTCAGTGATGGTACCTGTATCAGTATCACACTCAGGCGGTGATAAAGGTCAAGGCGGAATTTTTTAGCCTCCACCTCATCCATCAGGTTTTTGTTTGTCGCCGCCAGCACGCGCACATCCACCTTTATCTCTTTTTCGCCCCCTACCCGCGTTATTTTTCCCTCCTGCAGCGCACGCAGCATTTTTGCCTGTGCTTCCTGGCTCATGTCCCCTATTTCATCCAGGAACAGCGTACCACCATTTGCCATTTCAAACTTGCCAATGCGCTGCTTGATGGCAGATGTGAACGAACCCTTTTCGTGACCAAAAAGTTCACTCTCAATAAGTTCTGAAGGACTA
>CAYNGS010000577.1:0-2617 GCA_964396625.1 uncultured Flavipsychrobacter sp. | reverse complement strand
GCAAATAAAAGCCAACCGAAAATGTAAGCTTTAAAATAACAAGTTGCGTGACCAGAGAAGCAGCACAATAGACCAAAGCGGCAATTAAGAAAAATATAAATATTTTTTGTACCGGTAGTGCAATAAACTCTTTTCCAACGACCAAATAAAAGCCGGCAGACTGGATAAAATTGGTGACCAGGAATGCAATTGCCGCGCCAAGGCCGCCACAAAGCGGTATCAGAACCAGATTTAACACAAGGTTACTGCCTGCAGACACAATGGTAATAACGGAGATAGACCGATATTTTTTTCCGGCAAAACAAATGGTCCACAACAAATTAATGAAAAACTGGAATGGGATGCAAAGCGACAATATCAAAAACTGCAAGCTATTGCTGGCGCCATATTTATTATTTGTGATAAATGAAATCGCCGGCGTCCAAATGATATTCAGACTCATGACGATGAATACAGCAAAGAACATCTCTAATGAGAAAAAGTCACCGATCAATTTTTTTTTTGCATCGGTAAGGCTGCCGCCCTGCACTAAAAGTCTGGAAAAATGGGGCAAAATAACCGGAGCGATTATGGCGATAGGGAGCCGGGAAATCTCGAACGCTCTGTACGCAAATGAATAATCTGCAGTAATCACATTTGTACTTATTATTCCCAGCAGCACCCAGTCCAGCCTTGATAACCCACTATCGAAAATAACTGACACGTATTGCGGAGCTGCTTCTTTCAATAACTTTCTGTATGCTGTGAGCTTAAAGCCAAATTTGAAGTGGAACGACGGTTTTGATAAAATATAACCGAGCAGGCAAACCAACTCAAACGAGGCGAAGCAAATTAGTACCCAGGCTATGCCAGCCACTGAAAGCGCGCCATTTTTGTATACCAAATATACCGCAACTAATTTGCCAACATTACTTACCAGCGCAATAACACCGTAGGGCGTAAATTTTTCTTTAGCATTTAAAAATTGCTTTAACGGCGACCCAATAAAAATGATGGACTGCGCCAAAAAAAACATCGGGAGGAAGAACAAACCTGGAGACTCTTTAAAAAATAAACGTACCCCTGTTACAATTATCAATACAACAATGGAACCAATAAGCGAATGAAAAAAATAAGCCGCCGCAGCCCAGTCAGATGTTCTTGAAACAGCAATTCGTCTTACAACCACTTGCTCAAGCCCAAAGCTCAGCAACGTTGTCAGGAACATGCATGACGCATTTGCCCAACTTATTAGTCCAAAGTTCTCTTTTGTCAGATAAAGGGAAATAAAATAAAAGAAAATAATCCCTAAAATTTGTACTGCCAATGCCTGAATTCCTGATGAAAAAAATTTGCCTGATATAGTATTTTTCACTAACGGAATGGGATGAATTTGTTTATACAAAACTAAACATAAAACAGCTACTTTTGCAAATATGTTTAAGGGGGCCTTGCTGCAACATGCATTGAATTATTCTTTGTGTATTATAGCATTTGCTATTCCATTTCCCTTTATTTACAGTTCGCTGGCGATCATTCTTTTTTTCATCGTATGGCTGCTCCAGGTCAACGTTAAAACACTGGCAAACAATCTAAAAACGCGCCGAATCCTTTGGCTGTGGATACTGTTGTTCCTGCTGCATTTAATGAGCTACACTTATAGCATCGACAAGAATGAGTCCATTTTTGATCTGCAGAGAAAACTTTCTTTCATTGTCCTTCCGGTCATCATCGGCGCCGGAATATCGGTAGACAAAAATGTGCTGGAACGTGTTTTCCTTTTTTTTGTAATTGGTGTATCGATCGTTGGCGCATTTTGCCTGACCCGTGCTTATCTTGTATATTATTACACTGGCGATACCAGACAGTTCTTTTATCACCCGCTTATTAAGGGTTCGAACGCTAACGCCGTTTATGAAGCTTTGTACACACTCTTCTCAATAGTCACATTATTGTTCTTCCCGTGGCAAACAAAACTTATCAAGCATGCAAAAGTGTTTCTACTGATATTACAAATTGTTTTTTTTATACTGCTGTCCTCGAGGACATTGATAGTTATTTTCTTCATCTTAATTCTTCCACTCTACATAAAGCGATCTTTTTCAAATGATCAACGAAGCTTGTTATACTCACTTATTCTGCTGCTCTCTTATTTTACACTGGCAATTGCAGTATTCAAGACGGACAATCCTATAAAACAGCGATACACAGAAATAATCAACGAAAATGAAAAAATTGTATGGAACGACTTTAACAACAATAGACAGAAGGAATTCAATAATCTGTCGCTCCGACTGTTTTTATGGAAGGTGGGGCTGGACAATATGAAAGATCACAATCTTTGGCTAAAGGGTGCGGGCAACGGCAGCATTTACACGCTACAGAACAGAAAAATGGCAGAATATGGCGTCATGGATATTTATAACAAGGAAAAGAGGTCGCCACTTTACAATGTGAACCTGCACAACATGTATCTTCAAATTTTTATGATGCTTGGTATTATCGGGATCGTACCATTTATTCTCATCGTTTTTTCTCCTTTTATGTACATTAGTCATTTTGATTATGAGATAATACTTTTCCTGTTTGCATTTATCATGATCTTCCTTATGATGCAGGAAGCCTCCCTGCAAACGCA
>CAYNGS010000576.1:0-2618 GCA_964396625.1 uncultured Flavipsychrobacter sp. | reverse complement strand
TGAGCGAAAAGCTGATGGTGCAATTAGGCTTGAAGCCAATGGGCCGCCTTGTAAACTGTGCCAGCGCCGGCGTCGATCCGCGCATTATGGGCATAGGGCCGATAAAGGCGGTGCCCAAAGTACTCAAACAGGCAGGCATGACCCTCAACGACATAGACCTCATAGAGCTTAATGAGGCCTTCGCCTCTCAGTCACTCGCTGTCGTTCGCACACTCGGCATAAACGAAGACATCCTCAACATCAACGGCGGAGCTATATCCTTGGGTCACCCACTCGGCTGCACCGGCGCCAAGCTCACCATTCAGATACTCAGCGATCTTAAACGCCTCAACAAAAAATATGGCATAGTTACCGCCTGCATCGGCGGCGGCCAGGGAATAGCGGGAATCATTGAAAGATGCTAAATGGCTTATATTTTTTGAGAACATTCACGAGTTTAAGAGCACATTCAGATGAGCCTGGAATCAGCTGTTTCGCTATCGCACCCCGATTTTTCCGTCAAAATTCAACCCTAACCTTATCTTTACCCGTATAAACTTGTCTTATGCGGAAACTGCTTCTTTCGATATACATATTGAGCGCCTTTTCGCTTTTGTCTGCAGCCCAGGATAAAGACAAAAAAAAGTGGGATGTAAATAATCCCGGCGCCCCGGGCAAAGACGTATCCTTTACTGTAAACGAAGGCACCTGGATGAACCTTGACCTTTCGCCCGATGGCCGGGAGATCGTCTTCGACCTGCTGGGAGACATATACATAATGCCCGCCACGGGAGGTGAAGCAAAAGTGCTTCGGTCCGGCATGGCCATGGAAGTACAGCCGCGTTTCAGCCCCGATGGGAAAAAGATATTGTTTACCTCAGATGCCGGTGGCGGCGACAACATTTGGGTCATGGATAAGGATGGCAGCCATGCAAGACAGATAACAAAAGAGAATTTCCGCCTGCTCAATAACGCCACATGGTGCCCCGATGGCAAGTACGTGATCGCACGAAAGCATTTCACATCAGAGCGTTCCCTCGGCGCGGGCGAACTATGGATGTACCACATCAACGGCGGCAGCGGCTTACAGCTCACCCCGCGAAAGAACGACCAGCAGGACCTGAATGAACCATGCGTTTCCCCCAACGGAAGATATGTTTATTACAGCGAGGATATGTATCCCGGTGGCAACTTCCAGTACAACAAGGACCCCAACAACCAGATTTTTGTCATCAAAAGATTCGATCGGGACAAAGGAACCAGTGAGACAGTAACCGGTGGCCCCGGCGGTGCTGTGCGTCCCCAGGTATCGCACAACGGCAGGCTGCTGGCTTATGTAAAAAGAGTGCGGACAAAGTCAGTCCTGTTTCTGCGCAACCTCAACACCGGCGAGGAATGGCCAGTCTATGATCAGCTCAGCAAAGACCAGCAGGAAGCATGGACCGTATTCGGTATCTACACAGGGTTTGCGTGGACGCCAAATGACAAGCACATCATCATCTGGAGCCACGGCAAGATCATGAACATCGATATTGCCAAACCGAACACCGCTGCGGAAATACCATTCACCTGCAGCGTAAAACAACACATCACCGATGTGGTACGCTTCAAACAGGATCTTAACCCGGCTGAATTCAACGTTAATGTTATCCGCCACGCGGTCACTTCGCCCGATGGTAAGTGGCTCGTGTTCAATGCAATTGGCCGCCTCTACAAAAAAGCTCTGCCCGATGGCAGGCCCGAACGCATTACCACCGGCGATGAACTTGAATTTGAACCCGCTTTTTCACCCGACGGTAAGACCCTAGCCTATGTCACCTGGAATGACGCCAAAACAGGCACCATAAACGAGATCCGCTTCAACGATCACAGCAAACCTGTCGTGCTCACCACCAAAAAAGGCATGTACCGCACACCTTCGTTCTCACCCGATGGCAAGTGGCTCGTCTACACCAAAGAAGGCAGCAACGATATAATGGGCAACACGTTTACCATCAAACCCGGCATCTACCGGATGTCCGCCGATGGCGGCAAGGAATCGTTTGTGACTGATAAGGGCGAGTATCCGCGCTATGACAAGAACGGCAAGCGCATCTACTACCAGGCAGGCGGCAACCTCTTCGGCGCATTAGACAAAACCTTCAGCAGTTGCAAGCCCGATGGCAGCGACGAGCACCCGATTTTCAAGGGCAAATACACCAACCAGTTCACCGTTTCTCCCGATGGCGAGTGGGTGGCATTTGTAGATCTGCATGAGGTATACGTAGCGCCATTCCCACACACCGGCAAAGTGATCAGCCTCAGCAGCGATTCCACTGACTTCCCCGTTCGGCGGGTGTCTCGGGATGCCGGCATCAACCTCCAGTGGAGCCACGACGGCAAACAATTGCACTATACCCTCGGCGACCAGTACTACACCATAAATCTCGATGAGCGTTTTGCTTTTATAGACAACAAACCCGATTCCCTGTTCCGTATCCCGGAACATGGGATAAGTATTGGCCTCACCGCGAAGACAGACAAACCTAAGGGCTCCGTTGCCTTCACCAACGCGCGTATCATCACTATGAACGGAGATGAAGTGATAGAGAATGGTACAGTGCTGGTAGAAGGCAATTTGATAAAAGCAGTTGGAAAGA
>CAYNGS010000575.1:0-2620 GCA_964396625.1 uncultured Flavipsychrobacter sp. | reverse complement strand
TGTCTTACAAGAAAATGAATTGACGATGGATTCAATGAATATAGTTTCACTGAAACAAGCAAACATATACCAGGGCAACAGCCTTGTGCTGAACAATGTGAACCTGGAAGTAGATAAGGGTGAATTCATTTATCTGATAGGCAAGACAGGTACCGGGAAATCGAGCCTGCTGAAAACGCTGTATGGCGACCTGTACCTGAGCGAGGGAGAGGGTAGCGTAGCTGGCTTCGATCTTAAGGAACTGACCTGGAAGAAGATACCACTACTAAGGCGGAACCTTGGAATTGTATTCCAGGACTTCAGGCTGCTGACGGACCGCGACGTGTATCATAATCTTGAGTTTGTATTGAAGGCTACGGGATGGAAAGAAAAGGCGTTGATGAGGGAGAAAATAGAGAACGTGCTATCGAAGGTCGGGCTGAAAAATAAGGGGAGTAAGATGACCTACGAAATGTCGGGCGGGGAGCAGCAGCGTGTGGACATAGCGCGGGCGTTGCTCAACAATCCGAAGCTGATACTTGCCGACGAGCCCACCGGCAACCTTGACCCGGATACCACCGACGAGATCATGCAGTTGCTCTTCAATATATGCCGCGACTACCAGACCGCATTTATTATGGCGACGCACGATTATGGCATTATTCAAAAGTATCCGGCACGGGTAGTGCGCATTGAGCATGGCCTGGTGAAGGAGATAAGCGCAGCGGGAGTGTAAACCCCAAACCCCTGAAGGGGCTTTTCCTCATTCTTTACCGATCCTTTTGGCGTCTTAGACAAGGGTCCAAAGAGTTCGCCCGCTCTATTGCGAAGGTACCAACTTCTTGTATAGGTGCTTGCCGATGCTCGACAGCAGCAGGAAGGGAAGCAGGAACACAAATAACGGGTTCAGCCTGAGCAGACGCCTGTAGGCGCGCATTTCACCTTTGCGCATTTTCCACTTATTTTCGCTGATGCCACCCTTGGTGGTGAAGCCCCGGAATATCTGCGTGAGCGGAATTTTAATAAAGAAGATCTTGTGTTTATAACCTACTTGCAGGCATAGATCGTAGTCTTCGGTATACCGCATGGAGGGTTCGAAACGAAAAGCGGGATCGTTCTTAATAACGATGCAGGAGGTGGCGGCAACATTTCCCGGCAGCAGCTTAATAAACGGTAACTTATAGACAGTAATATCTTCCGGCAATTGCTTGTCTAAAATCTGCTCTCGGGTGAACGGGTGATAGAAGAGCACTATGCCGGGCTTTGCCGTGAGGATGGTATTGACCAGCATCAGTTTGTCTTTGTGCCACACGTCGTCGGCATCGAGAAATGCGATGTAATCTCCTGTAGCGGCATCCATACCTGTGTTGCGGGCCACAGAGCTGCCGGCATTGTTTACCTTCTGAATATACCTGATATGGCCGGCATAATCGGTTTGCAGTATGTGGCGTGTATTGTCGGTGCTGGCATCGTCGACAACGATAATCTCGTACTGCAGATATGATTGTGACAGCACAGAGTCAAGCGCCCGGGCGATAGTTGCAGCAGCATTATAAACCGGTATAATGACGCTGAACTTTAACTCCTTAGAACTTTGTTGTGCGGCCATCCTGCTTATTGCGTTAAAGATTTATAGATAGCTAATAGTTTTTTTTCTTCCTCCTGCCAGCAGTATTTTTCACGGGCTGCCAGGCAATTTTGCTGCAGCCTTGAGTAATATGCGTCGTCATCCAGCAGCTTATTGAGCGCGGCGGCAGTGGTTTGCGGGGTAGGGTCGGAGATAAGCGACGCGACCTCAAATTGCCCGTTTATACGTTCGTATTCGGGATACTTGATACAAAGCTGCGGCACGCCGTAATGCATGTAGTCGAAGAAACGGTTGGCGAGCGAGAGGTAGTGGCTGAGCGCTGTGTCCTCGAACAGGGTAATGCCTATGTAGGAACGGATAGTGTAATCGCTTAGCTGGGCCGGGGGCACATAGCCTTTGAAGACCACCTTGTCTTCGAGCCCAAGTTCTTTAGCGAGGGCAACTGACTGTTCGTAAAAATTACCTTCGCCGCAGATCACTAGTTTAGCATCCACGTATTGCATGGCGGGTATCAGTTGCTCAAAGCACCTGCCTATGTTTACCCAACCCTGGTATAGTATAAAGCGATCTTTCTTTTCAGGTATCTGCAATGGTTTCAGAATGGTCGCATTGCGGACAACTCCGTAGTCAACTCCATATCTTTTTTTGAAGTCCTCGGCAAAACAATCGCCGATGGTGTACCCGACAGGGAAGCGGGGTATAGTGTGCCGTGCGATCCAGGTCCACATCTTATGCACTGCCGGCCGCGAAATGACTTCTTTAAGGTCGGTAAATATCTCGTGAGCGTCATAGACCCTTTTTTTGCCGCGCAGCCGGGATACATAGAATACGGGTAATATTGTATCAAGGTCGATCGCGCAGAGGATGTCTACCTTGCGGAAAAGGAGGAAAAAGAACAGGTTTATCCAGTAGTGGAGGTACATCAACTTGCCCTGCTCCACAATAATGGGCAGCCGGACCTGCTTAAACGGTCTTTCGGTCAATGGCTTACTTTTCTTCCGTTTGAACCCTATCAGCGTAACATCGTAACCGGCACCTGCCAATGAGGTACAA
>CAYNGS010000574.1:0-2622 GCA_964396625.1 uncultured Flavipsychrobacter sp. | reverse complement strand
TGAATACGCTGTGAGTATGTATTCGATACCTGATTGAGGATTTGTGAAGTCTGCTATTTCTGCACCGGGGAATATGATCTCGATGTATTTGCGACAGATGTGGTTATTGATGGGATCATCGTCGATAATAATGAATCGTGAGGTTGTTCGGTTTTCCATTTCGTACTGTTTTAGTTTGTTTCGAGTGTGATCGTGAATGTTGTTCCCTGGTTTACGGCGCTGTCTACAGTAATTTTGCCTCCTAAAGTTTCGACCTGTGTTTTCACCATGTACAGGCCCATGCCTTTGCCTTCTGTGTGGCTGTGAAACCGTTTGTACATTCCGAAAACCTGGTCGCCTTTATGCACGAGGTCCATGCCGAGGCCGTTGTCTTTAAAAGTAAGGACGACATTGTTCTTCTCTTTTTTGCTCGTTATTTCGATGAGTGGCTTTATGCCATGTTGCCGGTATTTAATGCTATTAGAAACCAGGTTGTAGAATATGCTGTACATATAGGTTTTCAGGGTTGTCATTTCTTCGGCCTCTGAAAAGTCGCTTGTGATCTCCACGTTCTCGTTTACCAGCAGGTTGTTGATGCTGTACTTGATATCGTCTAAGAGATTTGCGAACACTACCGGTTCCCTTTTCTCACTGATCTGGTGTTTTACCTGCAATATGTGATTGAGGTCTTTTATGACGGTGTCGAGTTTTTTTACGGATGATGAGAGATCATGCATCATGGCCTGCTCGTCTTCCTTATCGTATACGGCTATCTGCAACAGGTCTGAAAGGCCGATGATGTTGGCAACCGGCGCCCTGAGGTTGTGAGAGACAATGTAAGAGAATTGCTCGAGGTCTTTATTGCGCTGGACGATATCGTCGATCATTTTTGACCGTTCGGCTTCGGCACGGATCTGCTCGGTGATCTCGTGACCTATGCCGAGCACAGCTTTTTCATTTTGATTGGCTATGGTGAATGGTACATAAACTGTATGAAAAATGCGCTCTCTCCCATTGTGATCTGTAAATCTGAATTCAGGTATAGTTTTGGTGATGCCCGTATTTATTATTTCGGCCGCCATTTTTAGCATGTACGACGGATTGTTCCCCGGAAAAATGGTCTCCACAATGGTTTTGTTGACGAGTTGTTCGGGTGGCACACCGTATAAATCGGCAAAGCTTTTGTTGACAAAAATAAATCTGCCGACATGGTCCATTGCAATAATGGGCTGGGGCGTAAGATTCACGATGAGGCGGAGGTTTGCTTCAGATTGCTTCAGGGCCCATTCGGCTTCTTTCATATCGGTGACATCGTGCGCAACTCCGTACAGGCCCATTGGTTCTCCGGTATTGCTGAACTCGAAGTGGGCCTGGGAATAAATGTGCCTGGTGGTTCCGTCGGGCCTGACTATGCGATGATAAAAGGCAATGCTGCTTAAAGTCTCCTGCCCCTTATTTACCCAGCTCATCACATGTTCAAGGTCATCGGGGTGGATGAAGGAAAGCCAGGCGTTGAATGAATGCAGATTGTCGTCGGGCGACAGCCCGTAGATCCGGCATGCTTCTTCTGACCATGTGGCGACGCCGGTTTTGAAATCGAGCGTCCAGCTTCCAAAATGGGCGACCTCCTGTGCCTGCTTTAAGTGTTCTTCGCTATGCCTGACTTTTTCCTCGGCCATCCTTCTTTGCGTATCTTTTTCGAAAACATCGAGTGCGAACGAGATATCTGCAGAGGCTTCTTCCAGCAGCGCTATCTCCTCGGATGTAAAGAAACCCGGCTGGGTAGAAAACAAGTTGAACGTGCAGCAGATGCGCCCCTCTTTTTTTATTGGCAGTACGATACCGGAGTTGAATCCTGCGGCGGCGGCATACGTTTTGAATTTTTCAGGGATCGCCATGCTTTCAAAGTCGTTCATTATATAACACTTGCCTGTATGCAGCGCAGTTGCTGTGGGGCCATGCTCATCATAACGCAGATTGCTAAAAAAATCCAGATCCCCGAAGCACGCATTGTTTTGAGCGATCAGATCTACAATTTTATTTTCGTTATCCACCGTTCCAATCCACGCAAGTTCAAATTTGCCCACGTTACCTGCAATATTGCATGCGGCTTCGAAAAGCGTTTGCTCGTCAGTAATATGAACAATAGCCTGGTTGAGATGGCTGGTGAAGGAATATAGCCGGTTAGCAATGATCAGTTTTTCTTCTGCATCTTTCGCTTCGGTGATGTCATGAGATACGCCATAAAGGAAGGTGGGTTGGCCGTGTTCGTTGAAATCGAAGTGGTTGTCGCAAAAAATGAATCGGACGGCGCCATCCCTGCGAATGATGCGATGGTAAAAGGAGAAGCTTTTGAGAGAACTCAGCCCATCCACGGCCATTCTCCGGGCATAATCGCGATCATCGGGGTGCACGAATGATAACCAACTTTCGAAAGAGTGGATGTTGTCTTCCGCGGATAGTCCGAAGATTTTGCAATGTTCTTCCGACCATGTGGACTTGCGGATAGCGAGATCGAGCTCCCAGCTTCCAACATGTGCGATAGACTGTGCCTGGTTGAGCCTGCGTTCACTGTGTCTCAGTTTTTCTTCGGCAAGTACCTGGTCGGTAATATCGTGTACGATACCGTATGATCCGGTCGCA
>CAYNGS010000573.1:0-2625 GCA_964396625.1 uncultured Flavipsychrobacter sp. | reverse complement strand
GAGATTCCATTCCGGCCTATTCAGGAAAGAATAAAGTCACAGCAACCGATATAGTGCTTATTGGCGGAGTAACTCATAAGCGCTATCTCACTAACGATACATCTTATTTCGTAATCGAGGGCGTTGGCAGTAACCGGGGTTTGCTGCCTGCGCTTAATGACGGAATTAACAGCGTTCGTTTTTACTGTTTTTCCCAGTCACCGGTTATTTATTCTCCCAATCCCGATTATCCATGCACAGACATTTACCCTGTTGGCTATGATGCAGGTGTATCAAATGTCAATAGTATGCTTGCCGGCATACAACTATACCCTGTGCCAGCCAGCGATGTGGTGCATGTTTCCAGTCCTATGCCCGACAGAATACATGCTGTTATTTTTAATGAGATTGGCCGTTCAGTTGGCAATCTTGATTTCGAGGGAACAGCGGATATATCGGTTATGAGCTGGCCAAAAGGACTATATTGTGTGAGAATGACAACCGATTACCAAGAGGAAATAGTGATAAGATTTATAGTAAATTAATGCTATTTGAATATTTTTTCTAAAAAACCCAAGATTTTGATGAAAATACTCGTCTTACAGAGATAGCCCTAACGAATTTGATTGACTAACAGTAGTTTATTGCAAAAAATTCTTGTTAACATTTGTATATTTTTTTTACCTTCGTCACTTATAATTTTAAAAATGAAAAAAAATCTCATCCTCTTATTGCTTGCAATAATATTTGTAGCGGGCAAAATCAATGCGCAGACGATTATACCATGCGGTACGGACGAAATGGCCAAAATATACAAACAAGGCCATCCGGAGATTGCTATCTATGAGCAGCAGCTTGAAGACCAGATCAGTAAGTATCTGAATCATACCGACATGCGAAAATACGCTGCAAAGAGAACATCTACCCATACATCGGATACTGATTATTACGATATACCGCTTGTTGTGCACGTTATGCATAATTACGGTCCTGAACTTCTGGACGATAACAAGATATATACTCTTGTTGCCGAAATGAACAGGTTTTATTCATTGCAGTACGACTACTCGTCGGTGATACCTCCGTTTAAACCGTATGTGGGCAAAGCAAACTTCCGTTTCCACCTTGCAACCAAGGACCCCAATGGCAATCCAACTAAGGGAATTACCCATCATTTTACTTATCTGACCACAGGTGGTGACGATCAGGCAAAAATGGACCAGTGGCCTCCTTCAAGTTATGTTAACATCTGGTTTGAAGCACGCATCGGTGCACAGATTCCTAATGGTATCATCGTTGCTTATGCTACTCAGCCGCCATCAGCAGCTGCTTATCCCTTTAGTGATGGCATCATTTGTAACTACTCATTCATTAATGACACAAGCACTGGCCATGCCGGGGGATCAGTTGATCACGAAATGGGCCATATTATGAATCTTTACCACACTTTCGGCCATACGAATAATCCACATACCAACGTATCCGGTAGCTGTAACGATGATGACGGTGTTGACGATACTCCACCAACTGAAGGAAATTTGGGTGGTTGTAACTTATATGACACTGTTTGCGCTAATAATTACTGGAAGTTATACACAAACGTTTCTGGCGGTGACTCACTGGTTAATTATCCCGATACGTCTAATGAGCAAAATATCATGAACTATGCTGACTGTAAGGTGATGTTCACTAAAGGACAGGTAGAACGTATGCGTGCAGCCCTGAACAGTGACGTGGCTAACAGGAATAATCTTTGGGACAGCACAAATCTTGTAATTACAGGAGCTCTTTCACCATTACCGGATCTTGCCCCGGTTGTTGATTTTTCACCGAGGTTGGCCAACAACAGCATACTTAGCTGGTTTACCTGTCCAAACACACCACTTAAATTTGCGAACAACTGCTGGGGTGATACGCTGCAGTCTGTTACCTGGACTTTTGGGAATACAGCAGACGTGCCGAGTGTAACGTATACTGGTTCGTCTGTTACATCTGCTGTTACAACTGGCTTTAAGGACGCAGGCTGGCTTAATCTTACCATTGCTGCTACTGGCAATCACTCCTCACTTACAACCACTGCCAATTTCCCACGCTCGGTGTTTATTGCTGACCCGGTGGGTGTCAATGGCGCAAGCTATTTCCAGGAATTTAGTGGCCCGGACACCGCAAAATGGCCTACGTTCAACTATTATAACAATGAATTTAAGTGGCAACCTGCTAACGTAGGTATGTACGACAATAACTCAATGGAGTATGTTGGTTATGATTACCGTCTTAACACAACGCTTGGGCTATTCCCAACCACAGGTACTCCGCTGGGCGATTACGATGATATGTTCAGCATTCCTATGGATCTTTCGATGTTTAGCGGAAATTGCTACCTGAACTACAACTATTCGGGTGCATCTCGCTCGGGACGGCCGATGGACATAAACGATACAATGGTTATTGATTGGGATCGCTACCGGCGTGCGGACGGGTCGATGCGGACTGCGCCGGCAGTCTTTTCCGCACTTCGTTCGCGGCAAGGGATAGCGGAATTGGTCAGACTTTGGTACGCTTCTAAAGAGGCTTCCGCCGTCCTAAACGCATACTTGAAACAGTTCCTCGAAAGCTGGAAACCACTTTGATGCGCGCCGCAGTGTA
>CAYNGS010000572.1:0-2625 GCA_964396625.1 uncultured Flavipsychrobacter sp. | reverse complement strand
TCGATCACCGCCAGCGCCGCCAATTCGCGTTTGAACTTGAACTCATCGATTTCGGGTTGGAGGAAGTGGGAGAAGACAGCGAGGGCAATATTATAGTAAGATGTGGGTTTACCGATTTCGGCAATATGCAGAAAGCCCTGGAAGAAAAAGGGATAACGCCTATCTCATCGGAACTGGAATGGATACCTGCCAACACGATTGAAATAAGCGAGGAGCAGGCCGAAGATGTTTTTAAACTGATAGAGCGCCTGGAGCAGGACGACGATGTGCAGCATGTGTTTCATAACATGGCCTGATAATCTGTTTAGTTTTTGAAATCGGCGATATGGCAGCATATCGCTTTTTTTATAGTAAATTTAGTTTATGAAATCCGCGCGATCATTACCATTGCTGGTTGGCAGAAAACCCGTGCTGGAAGCATTGGAACAGGGTGTAACTATCGAGAAAATATTCCTGCTGCGCACAGCGACGGGCGCTGACGTAAACACTATAAAGCATAAGGCAAAAGAACAGAATATTCCCATCAGCCAGGTGCCCGCAGAGAAACTTGACTACATGACGAAGGTGCAGCACCAGGGAATTGTAGCCTGGACATCTCTTTTGCAATATGTGGACCTGCAGGCCGGTATATCATACATTGTGGAGCAGGGGAAAGTACCGTTGTTCCTGTTGCTGGATGGGGTGACCGATGTGCGGAACGTGGGGGCCATCGCACGCAGCGCTTTGTGCTGCGGGGCACATGGCTTGATCCTACCCACATCGCACGCCGCCTCGCTGACTGAGGAAGCCATCAAAACGTCGGCTGGAGCGCTGAACAAAATTCTATTGTGCCGGACACCCTCGGTGCAGCAGGCTATGGATGTATTGCGGCTTAATGGTATCCAGATACTCGGCACCCAAATGAAAGGAAGCGTTCCTGTCTATGAAAGCGATTTCACCATTCCCTCCACGGTTGTTATGGGGGCCGAGGATACCGGGATCAGTAAAGAGGTGCTGAAGCGTGCCGACCAATTGATACGCATACCGATGGCTGGCAATTTCGATTCGTTGAATGTGTCTGTTGCCGCAGGCATGATTCTTTATGAAGCACTAAGGCAGCGGCTGATAGCCAATCCTGCGTGAGTTTAAAGTAATGTTAAACAGGCATATATCCTTAGAAAAATTGAGTAACTTACAATAACAAAATCCCACCAGGGATTGTGGAAAAGGAGGGGCATTGTATGGCAGTAGAAGCGAATGATCTGAAGTTGCCTCCGGAATTTTCCGGGCCTGCACAATTGATCCTGTTTACGCGTTATGACGACCCGAGGTCGCCCGGTTGGGAGAACAAATGGCTATCGTCAATAAACATCGAGTTGTGGCACCCGTGGTTCCCGGTGCGCGAAATAAAAATTCACAAACATTTCTGGCCTATTCTTCATAATGCCTTTACCGACCTGGAGTTATTAGGGCTTCACACGGAGATAAACAGTTATTACAGGTGCCATGACCTGGCGAGCCTGCATTCGAGCCCGGTGCTATCGGTGCATAGCTGGGGAGTGGCAATAGACCTGAATGCCGAGGAAAACCCGCAGGGAAGCATTGGCAAGTGGAGCGCAGAATTTATCGGCGTAATGGAAAAGCATAGTATTTACTGTGGACAAAACTGGACCGGTATTAAGGAGCCGATGCACTTTGCTATGGTGAATGGTGAATGATGCTTAACTTCGGCATAATTAACAAAGTTATTATGCTATTCAGGGAGAAAACCGTTTTTATAACCGGGGCAAGCAGGGGTATAGGTGAGGCAATTGCCTTGCGCCTTGCCCGGGAAGGAGCCAATATTGTTGTTGTTGCCAAATCGGTGAAAGAAGATCCCAGACTGGGCGGTACAATACACACCGTAGCACATAAGGTAAACGAAGCAGGCGGTAAGGGACTCGCAGTGCAGTGCGATATTCGCGACGAGGAACAGATACTGGCTGCCGTGCAACAGGCGATCTCCGTTTTTGGCGGCATTGATATTCTCGTAAACAATGCGTCGGCTCTTTCATTGAGCAATACCGAGCAGACAGAGACGAAACGTTTCGACCTGATCCATGATATCAACGTACGTGGCACTTTCCTGGTAACCAAACATTGCGTGCCGTTTTTGCGAAAAGCTGAGAATCCGCACATCCTTACCCTGTCGCCACCTGTGGAGATGAGTCCAAAATGGTTTGCGCCGCATGTCGGTTATACGATCAGTAAATTCAGTATGAGTATGATGACGATCGGGTGGGCCGAAGAATTCAAAAAATATAACATTGCAGCCAATTCCATCTGGCCGGTTACAACAATTGCAACCTCGGCGGTAAGGAATATACTGGGCGGAGAGATGCTCGTGAACCGGAGCCGAAAGCCTGAAATCCTTGCCGATTGCGCCTTTCATATTCTGCAGCGGTCATCAAAAGAATGTACCGGCAATTTGTACCTTGATGAGCAGGTGCTGAAAGAGGCTGGCATCACTGACCTCGACCGTTATGCCGTTAATCCCGGTGGCCCGCTGCAGCAGGATCTTTATATACTCTAAATGATACTGAACTTACCCGTTGGTAACGATATAGGAGATTAACCCAAGTTTGCACTTTTGTTTTTTTGATATTA
>CAYNGS010000571.1:0-2648 GCA_964396625.1 uncultured Flavipsychrobacter sp. | reverse complement strand
CGCTTTCCTTCACCGTGTTTAGATAGCCGTTCACATAGCCGGGTCCTTTCAGGTTGATGAAGTCGAATTCAAAAGTGCCGCTCACAAAGAAATTCCTGTATACATAATAGCGTGTCCATACGCTCGGGTAAATGATATTCTCCTTTATGTACGATACTTTGTTTGGGTCTACCGGGTCTACATACTCCGGCTCCTGGTAATACTGATAACCCAACCCCACGCCGGCCGAAAAATGATCTGTTATCCGGTAGCCTACCAGCGGCCCGATACCAACGTTTGCATAACCACCGCCAAATCCTGCATTCAGGGTACCGCCGATAATTAGTTTTTCAGGGTCATATCCGCTCTTTTTCTTCTTGGTCTTTTTTTGGTAGCCCTGCTTGCCCGAACTTGTATAAACGTCTTGCGCTGATGCGTACGACATACCCGCAAACAGCAATAAAACCAACACGACATTTTTCATGAGAACAATTTTATATACACGAAGTTAGGATAAATTAAGAATCTTCGGCTAAGTCCATGTATTTTATGTATTTATTAAGACATTCAAATCGCTCCGGGGTTTAATCCCGCACATACTCTTGAAGATCATCTCGCCCTCTCCCGGCACCTGGAAAAAACCCCTCAGGGGTTTGGGTTCACCTTCCCCGGATTTAATATCCCTTTTGGGTCAAATATCTGTTTTATCTGCCGCATCAGGCCCAGTTGCACATTATCAAACGCTATATCCATATATTCCTTCTGCACCAGCCCTATACCATGCTCGCCCGACAGCGTCCCGCCCATTCTCACCACCTCCGTGAACAACTTCCTTATGCCCTTGGGAAGATTGGTTTTCCAGTCCTCATCGCTCATACCACCTTTTACAATGTTCACGTGCAGGTTGCCATCCCCCGCATGCCCGTAGCACACCGACTGAAATCCGTACTCCCTGCCGAGGTCCTTTATTATCTTCAGTAGTTCCGGCAGTTCAGCGCGCGGCACCACTGTATCTTCCTCTTTGTATATCGAATTGCTTTTTACGGCCTCACCCACTTTTCGGCGCAGCGTCCATAACATTTGTTTTTGCTCATAGCTGTCGGCAAACAGTATCTCGTCAATATCATATTGCTGCACGATCTTCGATAGCTCGTCTGCATCACGATGCAGCTCTTCCATATGGTTGCCGTCAACTTCTATCAGCAGGTGCGCTGCAATATCAGCCGGCAGATCTATACCCGTGCTCTGCACATACCGCATCGACCACTCCAGCGCATCGCGCTCCATGAACTCCAGTGCCGATGGTGTATACCCCGCCAGGAATATCGCATTCACCGCCGCGCATGCCTCCACCGCGCTCCTGAACGGCACCAGCAGCAGCAGGTCATGTTTCACCGCCGGTATCAGCCGCAGCACTATTTTGGTTATTACAGCCAGTGTGCCCTCGCTGCCCACTACCAGTTGGGTCAGGTTGTAGCCTGTTGCATTCTTCAGCACATTCGCGCCCGTCCATATCACATCGCCGTTTGGCAGCACTACCTCCAGGTTCAGCACATAATCTTTTACCACCCCATACTTCACCGCCCGTGGGCCACCCGAGTTTTCAGATACATTACCGCCTATAAAACAAGATCCCTTGCTGGCCGGGTCCGGTGGATAAAATAACCCCTCAGCCTTTAGATGCTCCTGAAGTTCCTGCGTTATCACCCCCGGTTCTGTCGTCACCTGGAAATTCCGCTTGTCCACATTCAGTATTTTGTTGAAGCGCTTCATATCAAGCGCCACGCCGCCCCGTACAGGCAGGGCTCCACCGCTAAGCCCGGTGCCTGCGCCGCGCGGCGTTACCGGTATCAGGTGTTCGTTGCAGTAGCTCATTATATTGCTCACCTCTTTCGTCGTCCCCGGTTGCAGTACTACCTCGGGCAGGTACCGGAGATCTTCAGTCTGGTCGCTCGCACAGCGGTCCAGGTTGTCGTCGTCCGTCAGCACATATTTTTCCTCAAGCACGGTTTTGAAAAAAACAATATCTTCTTGTGTTATCCTGTGAAATTGCATTGAATAGTTTATTGTTGAAAAGTGATGGATACAACGGATAGCGTATCAATTCCTTTTCCTTTTTGAGAAAACTGTGCGGTCGAGCCGGGTCTTGGAATTTACACCGTACACCTGGTTGATCAGGAACCATGCAGCCTCAAGCCGCTCGCCGGGTGTCTTATCCCTCCATTCGCTCACGTGGTCGTCGGCTTCCCCCGCGTTGCCCACTTTAAACGCCGTTTTATCCATTCGGAATTTCCGTTCCATACCTGTAAAATAACCTAAAAATATCAGATGTCGGTCTACCTGTGCACAGCAACCAGGTACACCCATATCATAAAGAACAGTTGCAGGGGCACCCTGACCCATAAATAGCCGACCCCGTACCCGTCATGTGAGCTGGTCTGGTAATCGATCCTGTGCAGTGCCGCATAAATGTTCGCAGGCAGCAGCAGCATAAAGAACAGCATCAGCAGCAGTCCCGTCGACCTCGTAAATGAAGGTATCAGTAATCCAATAGGCGCTGTTATTTCTATCAGGCCGGTCACGATCACCAGCAACTGCCTGAAAGCAACAATGTCCGGCAGCATCATGGCCATACCGCCAAATATCTGGCAGGATAACTCTCTCACCGG
>CAYNGS010000570.1:0-2649 GCA_964396625.1 uncultured Flavipsychrobacter sp. | reverse complement strand
ATTCGTAAGTGCGTTGATCGTACCCAGTTTTATGCAGGTGCGAAAATATATGCGCGATCATTACGCCAATATGAGCGTACCCGAGAATAATGAAGACCTGATAAAAATAGATGAGGTAACCGCCCTGATACAGAAGCAGATGGACAAGTACAATACTTTTTTCAGCCATCCGGAACAGGTGAAAAAGTTCTCCCTGCTCGCGCATGAATGGACCATAGACAGCGGCGAGCTGACACCGTCTTTAAAAATAAAGCGTAAAATCATAGAGCAAAAATACGCCGCGCAAATTGAGGCCCTTTATGCTTCTGATTTTTCTAAATGAGTCCGTGGATTGACGCCCTTTCTTTTTTCTTTGCAATACATAGCCGCTTGCTTCAGTTATAATCTTTTGATTATTATGCAGTAGCGGGTATCGATTTTTAATACAGGTGTTTCTCCTCTTAGTGACGACTATTGCGACTACTTTTACGCTCGCAAACCGTACTATAGTATGCCGGAAAATACAATCGGGAATGACTTACCGGGGGCGATACCGATATCTCCATCGCTCGGTGAGGTCGATCACCAAATACCAGAGCAAAAGAATTATCCAGTTGGCAAGAGAGTTTTGTACCTGAGCGCCCAGGCTGTGTTCAACGCGTTTATTGTGGGGTTGGTCGCCAAACTCCTCGTCGGACTAATTGCATTGATCACCAATCTATCGTTTCATGGCAGGTTTTCGTTTGAAGACCTTTCTCCGGCGGACAACCACCTGGGGTTATTGGTGATCCTACTGCCGGTAATTGGCGGACTGATCGTAGGCATAATGGCAAAATATGGTTCGCCGGCCATTCGGGGCCATGGCATACCGGAGGCAATGGAGCAGGTGCTGACCAATGAAAGCAAGATAAAACCGATCATCATTTTCCTGAAGCCGATCTCGGCCGCAATATCGATCGGCACCGGTGGGCCGTTTGGAGCAGAGGGGCCGATCATTTCTACCGGAGGCGCATTCGGTTCGCTCATTGGCCAACTGATGAAGGTGACGCCGAATGAAAGAAAGATAATGCTGGCGGCTGGCGCATGCGCGGGCATGGCTGCCATATTCGGTACGCCGTTGGCTGCCGTGCTGCTGGCTATCGAACTATTACTTTTTGAATTCTCGGCCCGTTCTATCATACCGGTTGCATTGTCGTGCGTTACCGGTGCGGCCATGCATCTTATATTGTTCAGCACAGCGCCGGCATTCGCCATGCCCGACATACCCGAGCCATCCAGTATGGCCCTTATCACGTACCTGCTCATGGGCATAGTGATCGGTGTTGCTGCAGCGTTGGTTTCTAAAAGTGTTTACCTGATCGAAGACCTTTTTGAGCATTTGCCCATGCATTGGATGTGGTGGCCGGCAATAGGCGCAGTGGCCGTGGGCATTGTCGGCTATTTTGCGCCCTTCACCCTGGGCGTAGGTTATAGTAATATCAGTCACCTGCTGGGTAACACTGTGCCATTGTATATGCTCTTCTCGCTTTGCTTTCTGAAGTTTTTATCCTGGAGCATTTCGCTCGGCAGCGGTACGTCGGGCGGTACGCTTGCTCCGTTGCTGACAATAGGGGGTGCTTTTGGTAGCCTGTTGGGTGTAGTATTATTGCAGGTGTTTCCTGCATGCGGTATCAATATGATGACTTGTGCACTTATCGGCATGGCCGCAATGTTTGCCGGTGCATCAAGGGCTTTGCTTACGTCTATTGTGTTTGCATTGGAAGGTACGATGCAGCCACATGGCTTGCTGCCCCTGATGGTAGCCTGTACTGCTTCGTACTTTATATCTTTCTTCCTGATGAAGGGCAGCATTATGACCGAGAAGATGGAACGCAGGGGGGTGTCTGCGCCGCATTCACTGGAGCCTGATCTGCTGGAGCAATTGACTGTAAAAGAAGTACAGAATGATGATGTAAATGTGCTGAGTATACAAAACACGGTGAAAGAGGCGCGCGAGTGGATAAAAGAAAATGCAGCCCATCAGGGGCAGGCTACGGCCTTTGTGCTGGTGGGTGAGCATGATACACTTGCCGGAACGGTGCAGCGGAAGGAACTCTTCGACAAAAAGCATGCCGACGACACGCCGCTTGCCGGCTTGCCGGGGATCGTAAACGCATATGTTTACGAAAACAGCCGGCTGAGCCTGGCCGCTGACCTGATGGCCCGCCATGACACAGACCTGTTGCCGGTGGTATCGCACGATATGGAGCGGAAGGTAACGGGCGCTCTATCGCACAAAGATATTTTAAAGGCATATAGCCGACACCGTCACGACGGCGAAAAATACGAACGTGCTATATCGCTGAGGCGACGTGGTATAAAAGTGATCTTGCGCGGAAGGCAGTTTTTGGGCAAGGATTAAAACATGGTGAAGCATTGCCTTATCTTCCGATAGCTGCGATAATACCGATCACGATCTGGACGCCATAAAGCGCCATCAGAACAATGGTGAATATCCCTATGTATTTGAACATGTTCTTGAGATACCTTATCGCTATGTTGAACTGCTCCTTGTTGTCTGTAGTAAGTGCGGCTTTAATGCACGAGGAGTACTTCATAAGTGCATAGGTGGGGTAGATGTAAATAGAAGTAATAACCGTGAACACAAGCATGATGATAATGGGGCCGCCT
>CAYNGS010000569.1:0-2665 GCA_964396625.1 uncultured Flavipsychrobacter sp. | reverse complement strand
TGAACCGTTCTATGATATCTTTTCGAAATCCGCGTTGCTTGAAGTAAGACATGCAAATGAGCTGGCCTTCTTCATTATTGAGTAAAATGTCATGAAAATAACCCGCGGCATACTCATTGAGGATGCGAAGCCCTTCCTCAGCTAGTTGTTTTTGCTGTTGTTCGGGTGTTCGTTCACTTTCCTCAAGTGTTATTTTGTAATGATCTGCCAGCCAGCGGATAGCTTCGGGATAGGTAAGCTTCTCATGCTCCTGTACAAAGGTCACCACATTCCCTGCCTTGCCGCAACCGAAGCATTTATAAATGCCCTTGGCTGGCGACACATTAAAGGATGGCGTTTTTTCGTTGTGAAAAGGACAATTGGCGATATAGTTCACGCCACGCTTCTTCAGGCGCACAAATTGCCCTACCACATCCACTATATCGGCACGGTTCATTACTTCCTGTATGGAGGCGGGGGAGATCATTAGTGCGAAGGTAAATGATTCATCGGTTTGTTTTAAGGGCTCCGATTACAGCCTCACTATTTTTGATATATAAAAGAAACCCCGACGCAAGTCGGGGTATGGATTCCGGGTTTCGAACTGACTTACATTTCCGGCATTTTATCTATAGGCTTGCCGGCAAGGTACTGCTTCCATGGCTGCCAGTAGTAAGTATGCCAGCCCTTGTCTATTCCATCCGCCAGCTTATCGGGTACGTTGGTGTGGACAGCGTGCAGCACCACGTCCTTTCCCTTTGGTTCCAAATGGATGAGGAAGGTGGAGTCTGCATCTTTTTTACCAAAGTCGGTGCCGCGCCAGCTCTGCACGATGAGCTGATCTTTTACCAGCTTGATGTTGTGGCCGGTAATGTATCCTCCGGCTGCCGAAAAGGAAGCGCCTTCTTTTGCCGTGATCTGTGCGGGTGCTGCGGTTGCCTTTGTATGCTTTTTAGCATTCATGTAAAGATCGTAGAGATCTTTGGGCGTGGTGTTTTTGAACACTACTTTTTGTACAATAGTTTTTGCCATAGTGGTAGTTTTTTAATAATTATAAAGTTAGCTTTTTACGGAATATCGGCGGAGTTAAATCCCCGGATTTTTCTTAACGATAAGCGCTCCGGCCATTTTATCGTGCAGCATCTGGTTGCGGTCGTCCCACAGCATCATAAAATACCCGATGCAGAGTATGAGCGTCGAAACGTACTCGCCGAAATGTCTTGCGGTAGCCTGGAGAAAAGATATGCGGCCACCATAGAGTCCGGTCACTTTTATGCCCAGTGCCTGCTGCCCGATGGTAGCCTGCTGCGCGCCCGATTCCATAAGAGACTGATACAGCCAATAGACAACAGTGCATAAAAATTGGCCCAGAAAGCTGGAAAAATAATATTCGTTATGAATTAACTCGATGAAGAAATTTTTGCCGCCGATAAGGCCGTAGATTATGTAATGGGGAACGACTAGTACCAGCAGATCGATGAAGCCAGCAGCAAACCGCTGCCAGAATGTGGCGTAGACAACCTGTCGCTCAGGAAAAATTGATATTTCCTCTTCCATGGTTATAATGCTTACCTAAAGTTAACTGCTGGTGCGCAAATTCCAAATACAACGGTCTTCAAAATAATAATGGCCCCGGCAAAGCAGGACCATCACCAGTTTTTTTTGCGGTAAGATTAAGCAGCTTCTTCAGCTTCGTCGCTCTCTTCTTCAGCCTCATCGCTTACTTCTTCAACTTCTACGTCTTCTGATTCTTCAGTTTCATCGGTTGCTTCGTCAGATTCTTCGTCGGTTGTTTCTTCAGACTCTTCGTCTTCTTCGATTGAAGTCTGTACGTCTGCAATGTCATGTGCTGATTCGTGAGGTTCCTGTTCTTCTGTTGATACAACAGTTTCAGATAATTGTTCTTCGTGGATCGTGTTTTCCATAATTGTTCGTTTTGATTGTGAAATTTTACACAATTTATCGTTGGCTTACATACGAAAGAAGCCGCCTGTGAAACTTAATCACATCATAACGTTTTTGAAAGAATGATGTAATGAAGAGATAATAATTCTTTAAAGTAAATTGAGTATTTAGTAGGAAAAGATCGGGAGAGGCATGTCTTTTTTTGCCGTCTTGTAGTCAAAATATGACTTGAAGGGATGCTGCACCGAGCCAGATTTATCTTTTCGTTCTACCTTTCTTATTTTGCGGGATGAATATTGAGGAAATAAGGGCTTATTCGATAGCTAAGCCCGGTGTGGAAGAAGGTTTCCCCTTTGGTGTAGACACCCTGGTATTTAAAGTGAACGGTAAGATTTTTTTGCTTGTTGGCCTTAGCAGCCAGCCGCTGCAGTTCAATGCAAAGTGCGACCCGGAACGTGCCGTGGAACTAAGAGATCAGTATGCCTGCATAACGCCGGGCTACCATATGAACAAGCGGCACTGGAATACGGTTATAGTAGACAACACGCTTACCAGCAAACAAATAAAGCAGCAAATTGACCATTCTTACGAGCTGGTTGCAAAACCCGCTAAGAAAAAGCGAAAATGAAACAATACCTTTTTATCCTGTCGTTAGCCGCGTCATGCCCGGTTTTTGCGCAGACGAAGCATCCTTCAGATGCCGATGCGGCGCCGCGTGTAAATATACCATTCGAGTTCACGTCGGAAGAGGAAAATAAGCTGCTGAAGGAGGACGACTCGC
>CAYNGS010000568.1:0-2668 GCA_964396625.1 uncultured Flavipsychrobacter sp. | reverse complement strand
CGCCGGCATACCTGGCGACGGGCAGGGTGAAAGAAGATGTGCTATTGGTGCAATGTGGTACTACGATATCGTACCTGAATGATACGCTGGAGATACGATCTAACCCAAGGCGGTGCATACGGGCATCGGGTGGCAGCAACGGGCAGACAATCGCAGGGGCTACCTCTACAGGTACGCATGGCGGCGCACTGTTTACCGGAGCGGTGCATGATACGGTAGTAGGGCTGCATATAGTGACGGGCGCCGATAAGCACGTGTGGCTGGAACGGGCTTCTTACCCGGTGGTGACAGATGAATTTGTAGCCGCACTGGGCGCGACGGCCATCAGGGACGACGAAATGTTTAACGCGGCGATAGTGAGCTTCGGATCGTTTGGTATTATTCATGGCATGCTACTGGAGACAGAGCCATTATTTTTACTGCAAGAATTCCGTTTTGATAATATTGCCTATACGCAGGCGCTGACAGACGCAATAGGCAATGTAGACAAAGATGCGCTGCGGGCCTTGCTGCCGGGCATGCCGGAAGAGAGCGACACGATGAAGCTGTACCACCTGGAAATAAACATCAATCCGTTCAGCTTTGAGAAGGACAACCCCGCGAAGGGAATATATGTGCGCACGTTTTACAAAGTGCCTTGTCCGGCAGACTATGTACCCAACCATGACCCGCTGCCGAGTACCACGCCATACGGGGAAGACCTGAACGGCATCATATCGCAGGTGCTGGATGCGGTGGGCCCTGCGGTGGACAGCAAGATCATTGGCCCGCTGGTAAATGGCTTTTTCAAGAGTGTGCTGCGTGCGGCTACGCCTGAGCCCAAGACGATAGGCGAGATATTCAGGGTAAGCCGTTTTCGCGGGCAAATAGCGAGCGCCGCATTTGCCGTAGATGTTAAGGAGATACCGGCTGTGCTGGATGCAATATTGGCCGTTAATGCAGCCCAGCCGTTTGCGGGTGGTATTGCATTCAGGTTTGTGAAGGGTACCCAGGCAAAGATCGGGTTTACCAAATTTGCCACCACCTGCGTGGTGGAGATGGATGGGGTGGATGCCGACGTGACCCGTAGCTTTTTTACAGCCGTATGGACCAAACTTGAATCGCTGAGCCTGCCATACACGCTGCACTGGGGCAAGCTTAACTTCATACTTAATGAGCAGCGCGTGCAGAATATGTATGGCGCCGACAAAGTAAACAGTTGGAAGAAATGCCGTGAAACTTTGCTTGATGCTGCGACAAGGGCTGTATTTACCAACGGTTTTATGCAGCAATGCGGGTTAGACAAACCGGTTTCGGTTATCGCGTAATCACTGCAGTCATTTAGTAGTTGTCGATCAGGGCTTTTAAGGCTGAAGGTGTGGTTCTGGCGACATCAACGCCATATATGATCCCCGTCATCGGGACTTGTTTTGTTACCGCGGCATAAAAATTTCCTTTGATTATTGCGAACACCACGAAGCGGCAGGGTACGTTGAGCACGTGATCTTCTGTGACATACCCGTCCTTGACATTCAACATAGGCCAAACCACGTTTACACTATCGTAGATGGCATAGGCTGAGACAATATTGCTCATGCCGTCTACAGACGTTAGCCTTAGGGTGAAGGATTGGTATATACCCTTCGGCAGCTTTTTGGGCAACGGCTGGTCGCTATTGACGTAACCGGTTTGATTTGTGGTGACCACAGTAGTGTCTGGCGCCGGGTTTGTGATAAAACCCATTGATGTGCCCGACGCCGGCTGCCAGTTGACGATGCTGGTCTTGTTAACATTCGTGTCGAGCAGGGTGCCGAAATATAATTGCATGCTTGTGTCGCAGGGGCCTGTCTGCGGCATTTTGACCGAGTACATTTGTCCGTCGGCTATCTTTAAATCTGCTCCGTTTTGTGTTACTTTAAAATAAAACTCGCCTGCCGAGGCGAGCGGTTGGCCGTTGCTCACTGTGAGTGCTTTTGAAAAAAGGACGTCTGATCTTTTCAGAAATGAGATCGCTGATACGGTGACCTTGCCGGTCACGACCTGGCCATTGTTTGTGGCGAACGCATTGGGTGGGATTATGTAACGTGTGCCGCTGCTGTCAGCAAAAGAGGAGCCTGATCCGGCGTCGAAGCTGACCGTCGTTACTTTCGTTGCAGCCTTACTAAGAGCGGACTGCAGATCGGTATATTGCGCTGGGGCATTACTATAATTTTTGGTGCATCCCGATATGACAGACAGCGTGATGAAACCCAGACAAGAGAGTTGAATTTTCATAAGGTATTTATTAGTTACAGGTTGAAAAGTGTGTGAACATTATTAACAGAACAAATATTGTGCCAAATATTTGTTAACATGTAATAACCGAAGATGTTTTATGACTCCCCTCTTAAACTTTGGCAAGCAAATTGCATCTACTTAATAAAGCAAAAAACAAAAATCATGAAACTGAGAATCATTGCAAGCGCGTTACTGATCATCGTATTATCAGCAGGTATAAGCACTAATGCCGGTGCTCACCCATGGAGAGGCGGCGGCTGGTGTATGCCGCACCCGGTGGTGAGGGTTTGGGCTCCGCCTATTCCTATCATCGCTCCGCCGGTTGTGGTGGGTGGTTACTATGGAGGCGGGTACTACAGGCATCCATACTATGGCCACAGATATGCATATGGATATGGCCACGGATACAGGG
>CAYNGS010000567.1:0-2678 GCA_964396625.1 uncultured Flavipsychrobacter sp. | reverse complement strand
GGTCCGTGCCTTGAGCAAAAATGCCATATTGATATGATGTTTTCCTGGTCACCGTATGATCAACAAATGCGAATCCGCTAATCAAGGCCAGATCATAGTCGTGCATCAATGTATTGGAGATATCCCTGATCGCCTGGCCGTCGCTATTTAGTTTTTGGAGATAAGCAGCGTAATCGATTTCCTGTAGTTTACGTGTAGCAAGCATTTTTAAGAGCTTACCTTTCACCATACTTTCCTTCATTTTGTCTGACTCAACAATGGATAATTTTTTTTTGGCTGAGACGCCTGGTAATATTGGTTCGCTATTTAGCTTCACCCAGTCCTGCAGTCCTTCTTTGCGCTTCACATCAAAGCCTGTAATGCCGTTGTTCCAATGACTGAAAAACCACACTAGTTTTACGGTCTTCCCATCCGGGCTTTGAACGAGGAGCTTAGCATCGCTGTTTTGGGCGACAATTGTCGTTGTGCAAAACAGGAAAATCAGGAAAGTAATAATGGAAATTTTCATGTGTCTTCGGCCCAATGGATTAATATTTGGTGATCCTATCGTGATCTAAAAATCAAAATTATTGAATTTTAGAAAAATGGTGGTCTTATGTATTTTATTTCGGAACGGTCACTTCCGTCTGTGTTTCCTGATAAAAATGACAATACAAATCAGCAATAATCCGCTCGCCACCCACGAACCCACCATTGCTGCGCCTGCATACGGGTAACTATATGCTACCGCAAGGGTACGGTAAACGGCGCATAGCAACCAAAAAGCCGCCAGTAAAATAATTATCGATTTGCTCATTGATGGATATTTTCCCCAACAATATACGGATATAATCGTCTATTACATTTAACTACGCCCTGAGCTTTCCATTAAACACGCGATTTAACGGTAAGGAATGTTGGTTATCTTTATCGCGGATATTGTATTAAATCAACGATTCGATAAAATGAAAATTACAGTTTTCGCTTTTTCACTAATTATTTTCAGCAGCTTGGGTCAACTCGCCATCGGACAGAAGAAAGTTGCTGCGGGCCCTCATTTGCTTGTTTATAAAACCAAAAAAGATTATCGGAACAACGTTTCCGTCATACTTACGGATGACAAATCCCAGGTTGCCAGCTATCCCGATCCAAAAGATATCTCGACAGGGCATACAGTCCCCTCTGCCTTGCATGGTGGATACCTGCTTGACAATAGGGGCATCGGCGCACGTTCTGCAATGCTCAAAATGACGAATAAAGAGTACGCAAACTTGAAGAAGGCACCATCTGCGGACGAATTGTACAAGATGATCATAGACAAAGACCCACTAACAATACTGTACGATTGCGGCAACAGGTATGGGTATAAAGACCCGGTTGGTGACGTAAACAAACTTATCGACGAAAAAAAGTTGACGACGAAATGTAAGGCAATAAAAAAGCAGTCGTCGAAAAAATAAATCAATGCTGGCTTTGGGAGCCACCTATTTTGCTGGCCCAGGCATATAAAAAATAGCTTTATATTTTCTTACCCCTATGCGAAAACCATACAGGAATTTGCTGGTAATATCTGCTATTATTACCGTGTTTCTTTTCTTTTATGACGGCCTTCACGAAAATCGTCATGGTTTGACCGGAAGACAGAGGCTGCAGGAAGTCGCTATATATGGTCTTGTATACATCATAAGCATCTTTTTCGTGTCTTCCGTCCTTTATTTTTGCACACAAAAGCTGATTATCCTTTTTCGGAAACTGCTTTCGAAGAAAGATTGATGTGTGGGAGAAAAAATCCAAAGCCTCCATAGGAACTAAGCCTGTTGACCAAGGTCAGTGTGGGATACTTTTGTATGAACTATTTTTGTAAAACAAAAAAACGGGCGATTATGAAAGCAAACATTGGAATTTCTGAAAAAAATTTGCTGGAAACGGCAAAAGTATTAAACACCCTGCTGGCCGATGAGTTTGTGCTTTATGCAAAAACGCGCAACTATCATTGGAATGTGACTGGTCCCAGCTTTTCTGAGCTGCATAAATTCTTCGAAGGCCAGTACGAACAACTGGGTGAAATTATGGACTCGGTAGCTGAGCGAGTGCGCATGCTTGGACATTTTTCTCTGGGGTCTCTGAGAGCGTTTTTAAAGGCCACAAGGCTGACCGAAGGGCAGGACGAAACCAACGCACAAAAAATGATCCAAAACCTGCTTGACGATCATGAGGCTATTATTCGGGCGGTTAGAAAAGACATTGACATCGTAACCGACAAATACAAGGACAGTGGGTCAGCGGATTTTCTGACCGGAATTATGGAAGATCACGAGAAAATGGCCTGGATGCTCCGATCTTATCTATAGGCACTGCGTATATACTAATTGATATTTAGCCCAAGCGTGAAGCCCAGGCAAGGCTTTCCTTCGTAGATCCATTCGTTGCGGTACTTGTCCAACAAGTGGTCTGCTCCAAACGATATCCCTGAAGTGACACTCCCGATTGCGACATTCGCCGCAATGCCTGATATCAGCAATACTCCCTCATATTGCACGTTAATGTTAGGGTTTTTGAGCGCCCAGGCGTCTATCAGGGTATTACCGATACCTGCGTATATACCGGCGCTGTAGCCCAGATGTTTTACGGTTTGCTTATAAATATTCAGTGGTGTGCGTTTGTAGTTGAGTTTGTAGGCATCAATCCTGTAGCCGCCA
>CAYNGS010000566.1:0-2681 GCA_964396625.1 uncultured Flavipsychrobacter sp. | reverse complement strand
AACGACTTACGAGCACCCCGCTGTCTGATTCGCTATACTGGACCATTAGCTGGGCCTATTCGACCGATATGGGACATACATGGCAGTTAAAAACCAACCACTTTATCGGCCAGGGCATTTTTAGCTTAATGACCGGGACGGCATACAATTATAAAGACGGCGTATGCGACAGAGGGTGGCTTGCGGTTGACAACAGCGGAGGCCCGCACCAGGGCAACCTATACTGCTCCTTCGTCTGCTATCCGCCTGATGGTTCTGCAACGTATCTGGGGCTGCGCGCCAAGCTGCCGGGGGCAGACACCTTTAATGCTGCCGTGCGTGCGTATACCGGCTCTGTAAACTTTGTGAATGTGGACGTGGGAGTAAATGGAGCGCTGAACATAAGCATGGCAGACGTGGGACTTAACAAGGTGAAGTATGCCGGGAGCATAGACGGCGGCGCTACGTTTTCTACAGCGACCGTCGTTAGTGCTGCTGCCAACCTTCAGCCCTTCACGGGTCACCTGATACATAGACGTGAAAATTCGGCGGTGAATATGTGCACGGATGGTAATGGCGGCACCGGCAACAACGTGCACGTGGTGTGGAGCGATTTTCCGGGCTCAACAATTAATTCCTTTTATTCTCACTCTACTGATGGCGGACTGACCTGGAGTCCACGACTTAGTCTTGACACATTGATGCCCGGCCTGATGACATTGATGCCAACAGTTGCTGCAAATGGCAACAATGTTTCGATATCATATACCGGCATCTCCGCCAATGATACGGCAAACTACTACCAACTGAACTCTGCTGACAATGGAGTCACCTTCGGCACGCCCACGCTGCTCTCCTCTTCTCCCTGTAACTATCACGCCCTTGGGGCAGCGTCCAATAGCAGCCCGCTCTTTTTTGGAGATTACAACCGGTCTGTACGTACCCAGTGCATGACATTCGCATCCTGGGAGGATTGCCGTAATGGCATAACCTCAAAGGTGTATTTCTCGAGAACCAACAACTGCGCTTTGGGCATACCAGATGTGTCGTCGGTAAATAGTGATGCGCAGCTACTTTCGGTTTTTCCCAATCCGGCATCAGAACAAATGACCCTTAAAATACGCTCATCGGGTAACCAGCCGGCAAGTGTGACCCTTACAGACATCGCAGGGAGACAACAATTCGCAAAAACGTATGATTTGCATGCCGGCACTCATGAGATCGTTATACCACTTCATGACCTTTCATCTGGGATGTATATTGTGACGCTCCGTGATGAAGCCGGAATCATCGCCACAAGGTCGGTTGTTTGCGGGAGGTAAGGGCAGGTTATAGGTCTAAGATCGCAAAGCGGAAGCACCGCATTGGATGTATGAAAATGCCCGTGAAATGGAACCCGACGCGAGGTTCCTGGCCGGAAATAAAAGCAACATCGGCGAAAAAGCAGTATCTGTTTGACAATACCTTATCGCACTTCCATTTTTGTTGTTTGCCTTTGTCGTTCTGTAACCGTTGTAATAAAATAAAAGCCCGGGGGGATGTGTAAGTTTATCGGGGTGTTGTTTCGCGCAGGGACGGTATCTTCCAACATTTTTTCGCCGAGGACGTTGGTGATGATGATCCAGGCGTCCTGTTCCGCCAGACCAGACAGATCGACAGAGAATGATCCGTTGTTTGGGTTTGGATAAATGGAGACAGGCGATGCCCGGACGCCAGTGCTTTGCAAGCCGCTGGGCGCGCCCAGTTTCATTACCCTGGCATTATAAAAACAAGTAGCGGAAGAGTCATCAAAAACAACGTAGGGTGTGCCGGCTTTATCTACGGCAACGGAGGTGTATCCGGAAGAACCTTGTGGCAGGCCACTCCCCGCAGATATCCAGCTATTGCCGTCATATTTAACTACTGATACCGATGCCCCCCGGAAGGTACGCGGGTTATAATTCAGGAACGACACATAAGGAGTACCAGCACTGTCTATAGCAATACCCGGGTAAGTGCAGCCATCGGCTGAGGGGGAGCTGCCCACCTGAACCCAGTTGCTACCGTTCCATGTCATGACAATGGCTTTATCACTGTCGCCATCGCAATAGACGACATAGGGTTCGCCGTGACGGCCGGTAGCAATATCGGGATAATAGACATAATGCGCGGAGAAAGCGGTATGGCCTACGGAGTCCCACCGGGTGCCATCGAATTTCATTACTGTAGCTTTAGCACCATGCGCGCCATCCATGTAGACCACGTAGGGCGTGCCGCCGCTGTCTATAGTGATGACCGGCGAGAATACGGCATTCAAAGAAAACCTCGGGCTGCCTACAGTGACCCAGGCACTGCCGTCGAATTTCATAACGGTGGCAAAGCCCTCGCCGGCCAATGGATCATTTTCGTCGTCGAAGACGACGTATGGAGTATCGTTCCTGCCAATGGCAATGGAGATACCCGATATTGTATCGGAGGAAAAGCCACTAACGCCAACAGTAACCCAACCGGTATCGGCATACTTCTTCACGACGGCCAGCCCATGGCCATTGCCGCTGCAATAGGCCATGTAGGGTGTGCCTGCAGTGTCTAATGCAAGTGACGTGTTGCCAATATCGGCCCTGGAAAAACCGGGAGTGCCAACGCTTACCCAACTACTGCCATCGTATTTCATCACCACAGCCTTTAACCCAAGGGAGTAATCGGAGTAGCCCACGTAAGGC
>CAYNGS010000565.1:0-2686 GCA_964396625.1 uncultured Flavipsychrobacter sp. | reverse complement strand
GGTGGTCGTAGCTTTTTTTGGCCATATCTGATAAGATGTATCCCAGCAGGCTATAAGAATAATTTGAGTATTCATATTGTCCGTAATTCTTGAGCGACGTTGTATGGTTAACAACAGACAGCAGGTAGGCATTATCCACATGAGCCATCGGCTGCACAGAATCTATCCGCTCGATATCCGCCATGGATTCTGAGTCATGCAGTGTTGGCAATCCCGAAGTAAAAGTTGCCAGGTCCAGGATGCACACTTTATTTGCGATCGCTTTGTTCACCGGCACGTACTCGTCAATTTTTGTTTTGCTGTTTATCGTGCCCTTATTCATTTCCGCAGCCAGCAGCAGTCCGGTGAATAACTTTGTGTTCGAGCCTATCTCGAAAATGGTCGAGGTATCCGGCTTTATTTTGTTTTCCTTGTCCGCATATCCATACGAGAAGTAGTAAACCGAATCGTGATAGTAGATCCCGATTTCCGCGCCTGCGTAAGCCTTTGTTTTATCAAATCCTTTTTTTCCATAGAATAGTGAGTCCGCAATGTTCTGAATGAACTGTTTCGAAGAAATGTTTCCATCTTGTGCCAGCAGCGCTGATGTGCTAATGAGGATAAGCAGGAGCGCCAATGTTATTTTTTTCATTTTTTTGGTTTTTAAAAGTGAGGAATCTGGTTTCTTCCACAAAGGAATATCGCCCGGCAGGCCTTGGCAAACTAATTAGACCAACCGCTCCAACTATTCGACATACCTTCTCCCCGTGTGCCAAGACCTATTTCGTCGAAGATTTTGTGGATTTTGTCTATTTTGTTTTCATTCCAGGGCCAATCGTCTGTTTTTTGCATTTATGAAAGCAGTTTTTCAAAAAATTATCAAAGTGTTGAATAGCCGGCTGGCCAGGAACATCTACTTTATCGCCGCGTGGCTTATGTCCTCAAAGATCGATTTCTCAGGCCCGCGTTGGAAACTGTTTTATGCCTCAGCAGTATTTTCCTACGTACCCATTCAGCTGTATGTTAATAATTTCCTGCTGGTGCCGCGCTTCCTGGCCAAAAAGAAATACTTGTTATATAGTATTTCCATCGTTCTTTTCACATGCTGCATGGCTTTCGTATATGCGGTCACCATGAAGTCGATGATTTACTTCCATCCAGGTGCAAAGGAGGGCGATGTAAGTCTTTTTCTCACGTCCCGTATAGATGGCAACTTTGCATTTGCGGCCATAGTGCAGCAGATGCAGTCTTACTTCGGTATTCTGCTCATCATGACTTTTATCTTCACCATGGCCTGGTACATGATAGACTACTCGCGTCAGCAGAAAATGCTTGAAGAAGCCAAACAGAGGCAATTGGAGACTGAATTGCTGTTTCTCAAAGGCCAGATAAACCCACACTTTCTTTTTAATACACTGAACAACCTTTATGGGCTTGCAATTAAAAAAGCAGATCAGGCGCCCGACGCCATCCTGAAGCTGTCTGCTATACTGCGCTATCTCCTTTACGAGTCCGATACACAAAAAGTATCCTTCGAAAGGGAAAAAGAAATAATGCTCGCATACATTGACCTCGAGCTTCTTCGGCTCACAAACAAAGAGAATTTTACCTTTTCAATAACCTCCGACGCGCAAGTGTCGGTGCCGCCGTTATTGTGGCTTCCCATTTTAGAAAATGTGTTTAAACACGGCACACGCTTCATTTCGGATGACTACAAGATCGACTATCGTTTTGCAATTCAGAATAGCAGGCTTTCTATTTATTCGAAGAACAACTATAGATCAGGGGCGCAGGCAGGCAGTCTGGAAAAGGGTGGGGGAATAGGTCTTGCTAATCTGAAGCAGCGGCTGGATATACTGTATCCCGGCAAATACACTTTGACCGCCGGCGGAGAAAATAAGGAATATATTACCGATCTCGAAATTTTACTGAATTAAACTACTTATACGATGCAGGTATTAATTGTAGATGATGAGCCCCTGGCGCTGGATATTTTGGAATCATACATTCAGAAAATGCCCGGGTTGCAGATCGTGAGTAAGTGCAGGAATGCATTGGAAGCCTTTGCAGTGCTCAGCAAGCACCATGTCGATCTTTTGCTTCTTGATATAAACATGCCCGAGATTAGCGGTATCGATTTCATCAAAACCCTGAAAGACCCGCCGCTCGTTGTATTTACCACAGCCTATTCCCAGTTCGCGGTCGAAAGCTACGAGCTTAATGCGCTCGATTACCTCGTCAAGCCGATCTCATTCGAACGTTTCTTGAAAGCGATCAATAAGTCGAATGACATTTTGCAATCGGCGTCGTTAAAAAGTGAGAACATTGTCACTACTACGTCTGGTCACACCGGCGATAATATCATGTTTGTGAAAACAGAAGGAAAGCTGGTTAAGATTGACCTGTCGCATCTTTGGCTCATAGAGGGCCTCAAAGATTATGTGAAACTATGGACAGATACCGGAAGGGTAGTCGTTCATACAACCATGAAGAACATTGAGGATCAGCTCGCAGGTCTTCCCCAATTCATCAGGGTCAACAAATCCTATATTATCAACATGCAGTACATTTCCGAGGTCGATGGAAACGTCATCAGATTGAAGGACCAGGTTGTCACCATTGGGAATACATACCGCGATGATGTGCATCGTCTCTTCGATAAGCACAAATTGCTCTGATCAGCGCTTCTTTCCATTTTTCATTCAGC
>CAYNGS010000564.1:0-2686 GCA_964396625.1 uncultured Flavipsychrobacter sp. | reverse complement strand
GCAACCTCTCCTACAACTCCACCACCCACGTCCTCGATGCCACAGGCGGCGGCGACTGGAGCAGCAGCGCCATAACGATCGCTACTATATCTAACGTGCTTACGTTCGGTTATGGCGAAGGCCTGGTATATGGCGTTGCCGCGGGTGTTACCACTATTTCGTACACCATGCCCTCCGGCTGTGTAGTTACCATGCCGCTTACAGTGAATGCATTGCCCTCAGGAATAACGGGTAATACAGTATTCTGCCAGGGCTCCACAACAACGTTGAGCGATGCATCTGCCGGCGGTACCTGGAGCAATACAGAAGTAACAGTTGCAACTGTTGTTGCCAATACAGGCGTTGTGTCAGGCGTTGGCGGCGGCACATCTACCATTACCTATAAATTGCCCACCGGCTGCATCACCACTAAAATGATAACGGTGAACCATCTGCCGACCGGTATTCTTGGCGATACCGATCTGTGCCTCGGCCTGCTGACCAATATACATTCTGCCGAAAGCGGCCACTGGATCAGTTCCGACCCCTCAATTGCGAGTGTCGATTCCATTACCGGCAATGACTATGGTGTGTCTGTCGGCTCAACAATATTCACCTACACGCTGGCCACCGGGTGCAGTTTCACTACCCATATCACCGTCAGGGACTGTCATCTTGCGGTCACACAGGTTTCACAAGGTATGGGCGACATCAATGTGATACCCAACCCCAATAAAGGCGAATTTGTGATCAGCGGCACACTCGGTGCCGCTACCGATCAGGACGTGCAGATAGAGATCACCGATATGCTGGGAAGGCGAATATATACAGACAACACGCTGGCCGCGGGCGGCAGGATAAATAAGCAGGTAATACTGCCCGGCAACATAGCCAACGGCTCTTATGTTATGAACGTTCGCTCCGGCGGTGAGCATACGACGTTCCATGTTGTTGTGCAGCAATAAAATGCTCGCACCTCGATAACTAACCGGTGGGTAATAGCGGCATTTCGCGGTTTACTCACCGGTTTTTTTAGCCGCATTCCTTGCTATCTTTACCTCATGAAATCCCTGTTGCTTTTTTTGCTGGCTCTGTTACTGAGCTGTACACTCACTGCACATCCCATAGTTGATTCTTTGTTGATAACGCCATTCGAGCGGTCTGACGGCCGGCAAACGGCTACCTATGCCGAGACCTGGAACTTCTACACAATGCTGTTGGCCACCTACCCCTCCACGATCATGATAGGCGATGTGGGTATGACGGACATCGGATACCCGCTGCGATGTGTGTATTACAGCAAGGACAAGGATTTTAATAAGGATAACTGGAAACGCAACAATAAGATAGTCATCCTTATTAACAATGATATACATGCCGGCGAGCCCGACGGCGTGGACGCTTCCATGATGTTGCTGCGCGATGCCGCAAGCGGCAAAATAGACGTGCCGGCCAATGTCGTGCTGGTAGTGATGCCCATGTACAATGTGGGTGGAGCACTCAATCGCAACAACTACAGCCGCGCCAACCAGAATGGCCCTGAGAGCTACGGCTTCAGGGGCAATGCCAAATACCTCGACCTGAACCGCGACTTCACCAAGTGCGATGCTGCGGAGACGATCGGTATGGAGGAACTATTCGCTCGCGTCACCCCCGATATATTTATCGACAACCACGTTAGCGACGGCGCAGATTACCAATATACCATGACGCTCCTCGCATCCCAGCACGACAAAGTGGGCGGTGAAACGGGGGCGTATATGTACAGAACCTTCACACCATTGCTGTACCAGGACATGAAAGCCCGCGGCATGGAAATGGTGCCCTATGTGAACGATTTCGACAACACACCCGACAAGGGCTGGCGCGAGTTTTTTGAGTCGCCAAGGTATTCAAGCGGCTATGCTTCGCTGTTTCACATCATGGCTTACGTGCCTGAAACACATATGCTCAAGCCTTTCAAAGACCGGGTGAATGCCACCTATGCATTGATGCAGAGCTTCATAAAAACGGCCTCTGCCCATGCTGCTGAGATAAAGCAGGTGCGCGCGAACGATGCTGCGGCATTGCTGAAACAAAAAGAATTCCCCCTCGACTGGAAAGTTGACACTACACGCTACGATACCGTCCAATTCAAAGGCTATGAAGCTGTGCATAAAGAAAGTGAGGTATCGGGGCAACCCCGTCTGTTTTACGACCATTCGAAGCCCTATACAAAAGCGGTACCGTTTTATGACCATTATGTACCCTCAAAGACGGTCACGGCTCCGCGGGCATACATCATTCCCAAACAGTGGGTACCTGTCATCAGCATTTTGCGCAGCAATGGCGTACACATCACGCGACTGAACCGGGACAGCAATATAGTGGTCACAGCCTATCATATCGAAAATTACGAAACCCTGCCACACCCCTATGAGAAACACTACCTGCACAAAAATGTGCAGGTAACACCAACAAATGTCAACATGCACTTTTCAGAGGGAGATTACTTCGTATGGCTGAACCAACCCGCAAAACGCTACCTTATCGAAACCCTGGAACCAACCGCCACCGATGCGTTCTTTGCCTGGAATTTTTTCGATGGCATACTGCAGCAGAAAGAAGGATTCAGCGACTACGTATTTGAAGACACCGCGGCAACCATCCTGAAAAATGACCCCAAACTAAAAGCCGTGCTTGATGAAAAATGAAATTCTGATCATGA
>CAYNGS010000563.1:0-2691 GCA_964396625.1 uncultured Flavipsychrobacter sp. | reverse complement strand
TCATTGGCTACCTCTCCAGGCAAAATGTTCAGCAACAGCCTGTCAGACTTCTTCCGCTCTGCCTCAGACCGGCTGCGCTCCCGCACAATAAAAAAAGAAAATCCGCACAGCAGCAGCATGCCGGCCACACCGAGGTAGGTGTAGTTGCGCTGCTGCCGGTACTTCAGTTCCACTACCTGGCGTTCCTGTATCGCCTTCAGGCTATCCACGTCCATTTTGCGCACCATACCAAGCCGCATGATCTCCGTCTTCTTGGCGTCGTTATACACAGAGTCTCTATAGGCTGCATAAAGCTTATATGTAGCTAATGCGCTCCGGTAGTCGCCCAGTACAGAGTCGGCAGTGGAAAGCAATCCGTAGAAGGTTTGCAGATTATCAAGGTCTCCAACTTCTTTTTCTACCGCTATTGCGTTTTGCAGATATTCTATTCCTTTGCGCAGCAATGCGCCCCGGCCATGCGGTATGAGGCTATCGGGCATATAGTGCCCCTGCTTCACCTCTGTGCCGTTCCTCACCGCATCAGCGCCCGTCGGATCTCCAACAATATTTACATAAGCGCTGCCTATGTTTCCCATGTTCAGTGCGGCCCCTCTCCTGTCGCCCAACTCTTCGTCCATTTTCAGGGCTCGGAAATAGTAGAATATCGCCTCAGTATAATTACGCTCCGAATTGTAAATATTGCCGATGTTGCCGGTATTGGCTGCAATATCATTCTTATCACCGAGTTCCTCATCCAGTTTCAGCGCTTTCAGATCATATTCCAGCGCCTTGGTATCATCCTTCAGCGAATGGTAAATATTGCCGATATTGCCGTAAGTATAGGCCGCTCCATGCTTTTGCCCGGTCTCCTCATACTGCTTCAACGCCTTGAATTCATACTCCAACGCCTTGGCATTATCGCCCTGTCTCTGGTAAACAAGGCCAATATTAACGCTGATAGCTGCTATGCCATCCTTATTCCCTATTTCTTCCTGCACCTTCAGCGACTTGAAATAATAATCGAGCGCCTGGGGAAAACGGCCCTGCATATTATACACAATGCCGATGCAGCAGGTAGCGCTGGCAATTCCTTTTCTATACCCCATCTCTACATACAGCCTTTGAGCCCTGGTGTAGTGCTCCACTGCCTTCGGGAAGTCTGACTTATTCCTGTAGTTAGTACCCAGGTCGGTGTATGCGCTCCCCATTCCCTTTTTCCAGTCAAGCGTTTCAGCCAGCTTCAGTTCATCCTGGGCATATTTTATTCCTTTATCGGGATCAGTATTAGCGTATATGCCCGACAAGCCACTCAGCAGCTTTACTTTGTTTGTATCCTCCTTTTGTTTCGGCAGCTCGCCCAGCAACGAGTCCACCCTCGCCTGTCCATGCTTTTGGGCATACAGGGTACCGGCATACACCAACGTTACGAACAAGTATGCGACACAATGTTTCCGCATTAAGAGCTGTTTGCAACAATGTACAAACAATCCTCGGCTTTCAAAATGTGGTTCCGGCGATAGGTTGCGGTCTGTTCTGCCAAACATATTGGTCTTGTTTTCTGACCAATAGCCGCTCCATGGTTACACTACCCACCGAACCCAATACCAAAATCCCAGGTTCACAACAGCCCTATTCATGTTAATCCTCTGATCCTGAGGATCAAGGTTCAGACAATTTTCGACCTTCTTGGTCCTATTACGATCTGGCACTCCCGACCACACTTCGTTCGCAATGAATGCCGCATATCAATTTTTTCGTAACTTTAATTAACGTTTCAGCGCAGTGTACCAGGCCGTTAGTTAACGGCATCAAAATTTGTGCATTTATTTATACTTTTGCATAAATAAATGAAATAAAGTAGCTCAACTTATTCACTTACAAAATTTAACGCATGAAAACCAACTACAAATTAAAATCATTTACAGTCGCCATATTATTGGGGCTGGCATCTGTCGCGTTTGCGCAGACATCCACATTTTCCACACCTGGCACCGTTTCATGGACCGTACCGGCCAGCGTTACAGCGCTCAATGTAGATATGCAGGGCGGCAATGGCGGACGTGCCACCGGGCCAAATACAGGCATAGGGGGCAATGGCGGCAGGGTGCGATGCATATTGACGGTAACTGCCGGCGAGTCGCTGAATATTGTTGTAGGTGGCAAAGGAGACACGGGCGTGGTCGGCACCAGCGCATCCGGCGGCTATAACAATACCGTAGCCACCGGTGGCCACTGCATATCGCTCTCGGGATACGTCGGCGGCGGTGGCGGTGGCGCCAGTGAGATCTGCACAGGCAGCACTGCATTATCTAACAGGTTGGTTGTGGCCGGAGCGGGTGGCGGCGGCGGCGGCAACCAGGCATCCGAAACCGGTGGCGCCGGCGGCGGCACTACAGCAGGCAATGGTATTTCTTATGGCGGCGACTTTGCCGGCACCGGGGGCGGCCCTGCTGCTGGTGGTCTGGGCGGCAGTTATAGCTCTTATGGCACCTCAGATCCCGGCACTGCACGCTATGGCGGAAAGGCCAGTACATTTCCCACTTCAGTCGATGGCTCAGGCGGTGGCGGTGGTGGCGGTGGCTGGTATGGCGGCGGCGGCGGCTCATGGGGAGCTGGGGGCGGCGGCAGTTCCTACACTGATCCCGTAAGGGCCTCATCTGTGATCCACACACCTGGGTACAACACTACCGGCGATGGCTCGGTCACACTGAC
>CAYNGS010000562.1:0-2697 GCA_964396625.1 uncultured Flavipsychrobacter sp. | reverse complement strand
CAGCAATGGCAGTGCATCAGTAGCCGGCGGCGTGGTCACCGGCATAGCCCCCGGCACAGATACCATTTATTACAGCATTACCAACTCATGCGGCACAGATACCGCCAGGCACATTATTGCGGTAAATAACTGTGCGCTCACCGTGCAGTCCGGCTCGCCGTCACCCGGCACATTGCTCAGCGTTTATCCCAATGTAAGTGATGGCTCATTCACTGTGCTCATGTCCTCCGCCGCCAATGAAAAGGTGCAGATCGTTATTACCAATATGCTGGGGCAGTGCATGAAGGAGCTGACCACCGCTACCAACCAACCGACGCCAATTACCCTCGATGCACCCGCGGGCGTCTACACCCTCCGCGCAGCCACCGCACACAGCAAAGAGACCCGACAGGTGGTAGTGGTAAAATAATGTTTGTGCCATCCATGTGAGGTGAAATTTTCCGTCGTTCACGCAGCTACTTCTCTATCACATAACACTTCCTGTTCAGCTTGCCCTGGAAGTCGAACGGGGTGGTAGCTCCCGTGATGTCTTTAACCGAAACGGCCGGTATACTGTCCCGGTCCAGCACAAAATCGCGGTAGTTGTTGCTGAAGTATATTTTCCCGCCGTCAGTGCAGCCCTTCAGCAGTTTTTTCAGCAGTGGCACATGGTCGCGCTGCACATCGAAGTTATCATCCATGCGCTTGCTGTTAGAGAAAGTAGGCGGGTCGCAAACGATCAGGTCATAAGCATTCGCAGGCATATAATCCAGCCACTCCATCACATCGCCATGCACAAAATCGTGCTGCTGGTCTTTATACAGTTTGTTGTACTGCATATTGCGTTTCGCCCAGTTCAGGTACGTCTTCGACATGTCCACAGAGGTTACTGTGCTGGCGCCGCCATCGGCCGCATACACGCTGAAGGAGCCTGTATAGCAAAACAGGTTCAGCACGTTCATGCCCCTTGCCTCTGCCCGTACCATGCCGCGCGTTATCCGGTGGTCCAGAAAAAGACCGGTGTCTAAGTAGTCGGTAAGGTTAATGATAAAATTCAGCCCGCCCTCCGGCACTATGCGCTCCACTTTCAGCTCATCAAATTTTTCGTACTGTCCCTGCCTGCCTGCCTTTCGCTGCCGTATCTTCATAAAAATGTTGCCGGCCGGTATTTCCAGCACCGCCGCCAGCGTTTCTTTGCAGCTCTGCAGCCAGGCGTCGTGCTCCTCGTCTTCCATGCCATGCCGCCTCTTGTACTCTGCCGCGTGCACCACACCATTGTACCAGTCTATGGCAAACGGGAATTCCGGCAGGTCGTGATCGTAAAAGCGATAGCACGCTATATCCTGCCGTTTCGCCAGCTTGCTGTAGTGTTTATACACCTTCAGCAGCCTGTTCTGGAACATGATGAGTTTTTCTGTGGGCACGAAGCGCAAATTAACCTTCAAAAGTAACTATTCGGTATCATTTGGAGTAACGGGACACGCAGTAAGTATATTCAGACCAATAAGGAGCATTACTTTTTCCGCAGCGATCCGTCAAAAGGAGCATCGACCGGGTTTTTGTCCGCATCCAGCGGCAGCAGGCTGCCGTCTTCCTTGAGCCAGTAATAGGTGGCGCGGCCGGGCTTGCTGCCCTCCAGCACTACCAGGCTACGCGGCATATTCGTCGGGCTGCTCTTTGTGTCTGTATGCCATTTTCCCTTGGTCGTAAAGGCTTTGTCCCCCTTTGGTGTCCCCACATATTTGTCCCGCTGCGTATAGTTGCCCGCAGTGCAGGCATCGTTGCATTGCAGCGTCAGCGTGGTTTCTACGCGGTTGCAGTCAGCGCATGGCGCCGATCCGTAGTATATCCCGGCCACGGTTTGCCTCACGGCGGGAATAGATGTCGTAGTCCGTATTTTCTTCAGCAGGTGGTTCCCGGTGGGTTTTATTTCCTTCAGCGCGGTGTCTAATTGCTGCAGGCTCCCGTCGCGTTTTCTCAGGTAGTACCACACCGCGCCCGGTGCATCCAGTTCCACCACAGTTGCATTTTCATCGGCTGCATCGCCCCGCAGCACAGTCCAGTCGCCCGACACGCGGTGTTCCTTTCCCCCGCCAGGTTTAGCATAGGTTTCGTTCAGTGAAAAATTGCCGTAGTCACAATACTGCTTGTGGTCCAGTTGCAGCGTTGTCGCGACCGCGGTTCCCTTATTTGTGATCACCCCTTTAAATACATCGTGATACATAGTTACCGTATCCGGCACATGCCTCGCCGGTTTCGCCTTGCTTGTTTGTCCGTAAGCAGGCGCCACCCACCACAGCATTATCGCAACTATACATATACGCATTCCGTAAAACTACAAATTTCCCCCACAAAAAGCCCCCAAGAGCTAACCTGCCCTGCCTGCCGGCAGGTACTCTGCCGCGCAACTATTTAACTAATCAACCGGTCAACCAATCAACTAATAAACAAAACCCTACCTTTGCATCCTCATTTTTAAAACAAAGAAGGTACACCATGCCAGTGTTACACAACCGCGTAAACAATGAGGAACTGAAGCAGCTTATGCTGGCCGAGACCGAGCCGCGTACCACAGTTTCCTTCTACAAATACTTCCCGGTAGCGGACCCGGGCAAATTCCGGAACGATCTGTATATTAAGTTTAGCGCCCTCAAGGTTTTTGGCCGCATATATGTGGCACACGAGGGTATTAATGGCCAGGTAAGTGTGCCTGCGGGC